>JAZGBI010000039.1 GCA_036476315.1 Candidatus Neomarinimicrobiota bacterium
AATTCACCACTGTGGCGGTCGATCCAAAAGTCAAGAATATCCCTCCTCCTCCCTCACCGGCAACGTTGTTGGTTATGATAGAGTTTATGATCGTGGGATTTCCGTCAATCGCCATTCCGCCGCCAACCTCTTTGGCGATGTTTCTGTCAATTATGCAATTCATTATTGTAGGTTCGCCCGATATATAGACTGCTCCCCCCTTTCTACCCGCCTGATTCTCGGTAATGATACAGTCCCTGACCGTGGCATGGCCGCGAATTATCATACCCCCGCCATTACCACCACGACCGTAGAGAGCATACTTCCCATTGTTTGAGATTCTACAGTTTCGTATCTCAGCGCTATCACTGATCACAACGGCGGATCGTTCAACGGATTTATCAGATGTGTATACCCCTGTAATGATACAATCACTCATTGCGGCCGTTCCAGAGAGGATCACTCCTCCTTTTTGAAACGTGAAACCCGTTAAGGTACCGCGATTCATGACTGCTATGGTACCGCCATGTGACACGACCACTTCTTCCGGTCCCCCCACTCCTTTGATATAGATGTCCTTACCCACAAACAAGAACGGACGGGCATAGGTCCTGGGATTGACATACTCGACAAAGACTGTATCCCCGTCGTCAATAAACGGGGTATCGTAGGCCTCCTGCATCGATTCATACTCGGCAGGTACCAATAGGGAGGTTGTGTGCAACACGAACTCTTCGGTTTGTGCGTCACGAGCATTCCCCGCGGTATCCTCAATCCGAATCCTGTATCGAAACGTTTCGTCATCGTTAAGAGTATCGGTGTAGGTCACCTGCAAGGGATTCGTGATCTCGACCCTCTCTTCCCACACTTCTTTACCGTTTTTCAGCGTCGACCGGTGGATCGTATACTTTGCAAAGTCTGTGACGGTAATCTCCGACCACGTAAGGACGATGGGTCTTTTCTGGACAATTCTGGTCCCCCCGTCATAATCATGACTCAGCTTGAAGAGATCCTCTTTCCCGGTGGGTTCCGGGGTAAAGGGATTGTCACATGTCATCACCAGGAGGGTAAAGGCAGGAAGGAATAGAAAGGAGATTCGCTTCATATACTGACCCGCAGGATGACAATCTCCCGGTACTGCCGGTAGTAGTTGAAAAAGAGGATGTCCAACTCTGAGTCCGACTCCTTTTCCCCTCTTGACATCAAGTTCCTTAGAGTGTAACTGAGACTCAAGTTCACCCTTCCTACCGTTTTCCGAAACGTGATGTTGAGATTGGCGTCACGCCTCGGCTCAAACAATCGACCGAACGAACTGCCCATGACGAACTGCTCCCCTTCACTGAACAAATCATAGCTTATGGCCACCCAGTCCATATCAATGTCCGCTGTGACAACATACCGAAATCCCGGCCGATTTGGAAAGATCAGCGGATTGTCAATATCCAACATGGTGTAATTGGCCCCAAAACGGAGTTTGTCCGCAAGAAACGATGCCTGAACTGCGGCTTCCACACCCTGGATATCCGCCTGTAGTTCGTTGTAAGGGTAAGGCGGTTCATAGTTTTCCTGAAGTTCCTCCGTGTGCAGATATCCAATTTTGTTGTCGTAATTGTTCCGGAAATAGGCGCCGCTGAACGCAAGTTCCGATATCACCGGGGTCGTAAGGAATTCTGTAAAGGAGAAGTGAACATTTACTTCCATGGAGTTTAGAGATTCCGGTCCGAGCGGCAGCAGACGGAGGGAGTCAAAGTAGGTGGTCGCTTTTACAAATACATCATTCAGAGTTGGAAGTCGCCGATTATTCCCCTGGGTAAAAAACACCTTGTAGCCAAACTGGTTGGTTAAACCCTCCATCCTTAGTCCGAGGCGGCGGCTGAAGAAGCGTTCTCTGTTTTCACCCTCATTCTCCCACACACCTGTGGTGTCCCCATCCACATATCTGACAATCGTCCGTTCCAACCGGTCCGTATACGAATCATCCATACGACCGCTCAGTTCAATCTGAAGACGTCGTAGAATCGGGCTATCTCCTTCAGCAAACCAACGTCCTACAACAGCGAAGGCACGTGTTCTCCGGGAAATTTCACTCCACCTATCGGTGGCATATTTGAAGTCGGGGCGCCAGTACAAAGTTCGATCCCCGGTGAAATCCTGATTCTCCTGTTCAAATTGAGCCGTTGCATTCAGATATTTCAGGCCAAAGTCCTTGCTGATCCGGTAGGAGAACGTCTTATCGTCAAGTCTCTGGTCTAGGTTATCGAAAAAGTTGTTCGTCTCCGTCCAAAGCCTGTTTCCACCAAAGAATTCCCAACCCGTCATTCGCCACACATCTCCCCTGTACCGGAAGCTGCCGATGACCTGATGATCCCCCAGTGCTACATCTCCCGATGGATAAGTAAGACTATTCTTCAGTTCATACCACCGGCCGCTGAACTTCCCGAATCGAAACCGGCCGTCACCGAGAAGATGGGCAAAAAATGAGCTGGTGAGGGTTCGACCCTCGTATTCCCTCGAACGTCCCGAGATCTGTCCTCCCACTCCTACAGGCCCTAAAACTCCCGTTGCCCCAAGCGACAGATCACGATCGTCCTCAAAAGAAAGACCATCGCCCCAATCCACAGACAGACTGTTCCTGGTTGCCCCCCGTGTTTCCAGGTTCAGCACACCTCCCAGATTTCCCTGCCCGAAAAGGTAGGTGTTCCCCCCTCTCAGCACCTCTATTTTTTGAAGTGTATTGAGATCAATCTGAGAAAGGTCAGCCACACCCGTATTGGCGCTGTTGATCTTGACACCATCCAGATAGACTGCGACTTCATTCGAATTGCTTCCTCGAATACTCACAGTCTGGACACCTGAGCTTGCTTCGTCTACCACCACGGAACTGATTCGCCTCAAGGCGGATCCCACATCCCTGGCTCCCTCAATCTGAATTGCCTCAATATCGATCACATCCATGGCTGTTGATGCCTCTGCCTGAGCTCGAGTCCGCTCCCCCACGACAGTTACCTCTCTTCCTTTCAGAACTTTGGGCACCAGTCGGATCTTCAGGGAAGTCTGAACCGATACGTTCATTTCCCGTGTCATGTATCCGATGTGGGTAACCCGGAGTCTTACAGGCAGCTCTCCCTCCCATTCTATTCTGAATTGACCCGATGTGTCAGTACTGGCACCTACCTCCGTTCCAACTATCAAAAGGTTGGCTCCTATTATGCCCTCGTCATTCTCACTGTCTACAACGACACCCTTGATAACAAATTCGGCCTTCACGAACGTAAAAAAAGTGTGATCAGCATCAGGATTTTCTTTAGTTCCAGAGCCATAGCGTTTGAATTTAGCGCCTCAAGGCGGTTGTACGAAGGCCAATCTGGGCGTAGCGCGTATAAGTCTGTGGTTTTATTGTAGCCCGTTTGTTCATGGGCTTTCATTGAGCTCAACGCCCGCACACTACTTGAATCCTGTAGCTAGTTTCCATTCACTTTTTCCCGCTTTGTCGGGATGACAAAATCTCCTACTTGGTGCCGATGAATTTGGTACTTTCATGCCTGGCGGCAGACAGGTCTGCCTGAGAAAAGTACAGAAGAAAACACAGTATGGATAATCCCACGACACGGATGAGGAGGGTCCGGGAGTGTAGTGAATCGAGGTCCATTGGATAGTATTGGGATTGGACAGTGGCCACAAGATTTTCCATGCTTCAAAACTGGGCGTTCCGTTTGGTTTTCCAGGGGGGATTGTTTAATTTTTGTGAGGCCACGATATTACAGGAGCCCGATACCCATGAGAGAACAGTTTACCGTAAGAGCAGCGGTGAGTGTGGTTATAATGTCCATTGTGCTGTCGGTACTCCTCACGTCGGGGGCCGCATTCCTTCTTCAGAATAACGGCGGCGGAACATTTATCCGACCCGTAACTCTCATATTCGGAGAGTCTGTTCTCCTGGTTCCCGTCTTCATTTTTCTTGCCAGACGAACGAACAACATCCGCCGCGTTCTCAGGATCAACGCCGTTCCCGCCACCACTCTCGGCATCACCGTCATCTTTTCCCTTGGAGTTGTTGTATGGGCCGATGAAGTGGATCGACTTATAACTTCTGTTTTCCCTCCGCCCGACTGGTTGCCTCAGCTCCTGCGTGCGGATGATCCTGTGTCCCTTCTTCTGATCTTTTTGGGCGCCGTGATTCTTGCAGCAGTGGCAGAGGAAATTCTTTTCCGGGGTTTTCTCCAGAGCGTACTTGAGAATCACTGGAAGAATGTCACGCGAGCAGTGCTAATCACAAGCCTTCTCTTTGCCGTCATCCATTTTAATCCCTCCGGGATGATCCAGATCTATCTGCTGGCTATCCTCATGGGCTATCTGGCCTGGCGAACCAATTCTGTATTTCCAAGTATTGTCATGCACGGCATTAACAACGGGCTTGCCTTCACTTTTATTAACTGGGGAGAGTATCTGGAGCCCTGGTACGCCTGGCGGGGACACGTGTCACCCGTGATCCTCATCGGCGGGGCGGTGTTGACCGTCATCGGGTTCCGACGCCTGTCAAATTCGAGGGGGTGAATCGATGAGGTGCTTACCAGCAACAAGGAAAGGATGGGACACGTGATGACCACCAAATCGTTTGGAACGGGACGCATGTCGGAAAGGGAGGTGGTGGTTCTCCTGGACACTTTTCGGCGACTCATCCGGCGGCGAGCGAGAGTCAATCTCGTTAAACTGATTCATAAGACACACTCCGCTGATCTGGCTCTTCTCTTTCGATACTTTACTGATACACAGCGGCTGGACGTCTTCAACCTGATGAAGGAAGATAACCGGGCCGGTGAATTGCTGAGCGAACTGGACACGTCGATTGTTCAGTCACTGCTGGAACCGATAGAAGCCGAACCTATCGCGGAGTTGTTGAAAGAAATTGGCTCGGACGATATGGCTGACATTCTGGGACTTCTTCCTGATGAGAAAACCAATTCGATTCTGGACACTCTGAAGAAGGAGGAACTGGAGGAACTTATGGCCTATCCGCAGGATAGCGCCGGCGGTATCATGGCGGTGGATGTCTTTTCTCTTCCGGAAACGATGAAGGCAAAGGACGCCATCGACTCGATCCGGACCTATTATAAAGAAGCCGAAATGGTCTTCTACCTGTACGTCACAGAAGAACACAAGAGACTTACGGGCGTCGTCTCTCTACGAGAGCTCGTTACGGCAGACCCGGACGCGGAGCTGAAGTCTATTATGACAAAAGAGGTGGTATACGTCTCCCCGGAAACCGACCAGGAAGAAGTGGCAAGACAGGTTTCCCGCTATAACCTCCTTGCCGTCCCGGTGGTGGATAATGACCGCACTCTTCTGGGAATTGTGACAGTGGATGACGTTGTGGACGTCATACGTGAAGAAGCCACGGAAGACTTCCTTCAGATGGCAGGGATAGGAAAAGACAGGGAAATCTTGCTGAAACCCGTATCTGAAAATGTGAAGCTTCGGTTGCCGTGGCTTTTTGCCACGTGGGTGGGCGGGTTGATGGTCGCCTGGATATCGGGAATCTTTGAACCCGTTCTTATGAGCACGGTGGCTCTCCCTGCTTTTATACCTGTCATCATCGGAATGGGAGGGAACGTGGGAACGCAATCCTCCACCATCATTATCAGAGGATTTGCAACCGGGAGAATCCAGCTCTCCCGCATAGGACAGGTTATCTGGAAAGAGATGAGGGTTGGAATCCTGCTAGGCATTTTCTACGGTTTCCTCCTGGGCGTCGTTTCCACTTTCTTGAAGTTTTTGAATGTGTCACCGATGATCGGACTTGTGGTGGGGTTGTCAATTTGCATTTCCATGCTTATCGCCACATCGATAGGGACACTTGTACCCATCCTCCTCAGGAGGCTCGACGTGGATCCCGCCGTCGCTTCCGGTCCTTTCGTCACCACATCCATCGACATCCTCGGTATTCTCGTCTACTTTCTCATTGCGGCCCATTTCCTCATCACCGTCTGAGCTTTTCGAGCATTGCTCCCTCTTCTTTTCCACATCTTCCTGGGCCTTTACGCGATCATTCTGATTTTCTTCCTGCTCGGCCTTGTGAGACGGGGCCACCCCAGAACAGAGGATCGTCACTCGGTCAGTGTGGTGATTCCGGTGAAAAATGAGAAAGATCATATTGTGAGAATCCTGACGGAAGTAACCCACCAAACGTATCCCAAAGAGAGTTATGAGATCATCATTGTGGATGATCAATCCACAGATATTACCCCAAATGTGTGCCGCTCCTTTGCAAAAGAACATCCCAACCTCACGTTGCTGTCAACGAAAGAGAATTCTTCACCCCTGCGGTTCAAGAAACGACCTCTGGATATGGGAATCCGTCACGCATCGGGAGAGATAATCCTCCTCACCGACGCGGATTGTCATGTCTCCAGCTCCTGGATCGAAGTCATGGCATCCTACTTCACGACACAAGTGGGTGCAGTCGTCGGTTATGCCCAGGTGTCGCCTTCAGTGTCAAGCTTCGAGAGGATCCAAGCCCTCGATTTTCTCCTGCTCATGGCAGCGGCCGAGGGGACCACACAAATGGGAATTCCCCTTGCATGCACGGGTCAGAATCTTGCTTACCGGAAGGAAGCTTTTGAGGAAGTGAAAGGATTTTCATCCTTTCCCCATGCCGTGGGTGGCGATGATAACCTGCTTCTCCAGCGGATCAAACACCAGACAGACTGGAAAATCGCCTTCGCCTCCGATTCCTTCAGCTACGTCAGCAGTGCTCCGCTTCCCACACTTCGGGATTTTGTCACCCAGCGCATGCGATGGGCAAGTGACTCTTCTTACGTTCGGCAGTACGACCCTTTCTTCTTCTCTATTATCATCATCACATTTGTCGTGAATCTTCTACCGCTGACCATGCTCGCAGCTTCGCTGTGGACGCCGGCACTCCTGATTCCCCTTGCGAAGGGATTGGCTGCAAAATTCGCAGTGGAAGGAGTCCTGATGATGAAGGCCACCCGGGTATTGAATCGCCGTGAACTGAGAAAAACGTTTGCAGGCTGGTTTCTTCTTCAAATCCCCTATGTAGTGGCCATGGGCATACTCAGTTTTGGCGGTCACCGGCTGCAGTGGGGAGGAAGAGAGAAGTGAGTCTTCCGAAGATCATTCTCCTCGCTGGATTCCTGACTTCATTGGGCGCTGAGACATATCACTATACCATCTACTTCTGGAAAATCCCGTGCGTCCATATTACGATGACCATTTCTGACACTGGAGAGGCAAGACGCACCGAACTTGATTTCACAACGAGGACAACGAAGGCGTTTTCTTACATTTTCCCCGTGAACAGCAGATACCGGACCATACTTGACGCGCAGACATTCCAGATGCTTCGGTATGAGAAAAACGTGGAACAGCCCAATCTGAAGCAGAAGCTCACGATTCTGTGGAATGCCCAACAGAAGGTGTATCAATCTGATAGCATCCATTATGAACGCCCTGAAGGGACTCATAACATTTTCTCGCTTCTCCTGCGCGCTCGTTCCACTGACTGGGAATCCCTTGACATGCAATGGTGGCCCATGGATCATGAAGGCCGTTTTCTTAAATCACGTTTTCTCTGGGTCGATTCAACAGAAATCGATCTGGATGGGGAGAGACACGTCACTGACCACTACCGGGTTGACCTGATACCGGGGAACTCAGATGCTCATCTTGTGGACGTGACCGATGTGTTTACCTGGGGCATCGGCCTGGAGGACTGTGTGCGGCAAATCTGGATTGAAAGAGGGGAAGAAAGACGTATATTGCGCGCCGAGGTGAAAGTCAAAGGATTCACCCTCTTCGCCGAACTCGACAATGAGTGACTCACCATCCAGAAGAATAAAAACTCTTTTTCGCCACTACTGGAAGGTTCTCCTGTTGTGGGGAATCATCCTCACCGGAATCCTGGTGGCACTCAACTTCGGGATTGACACGAAAGTCATTGCCATTGCCACCATTTTCCTTGGTGTAGTCACCAAAGCGTTTGCCGGACTGGCCGCCATCGTATTGTTGATTCCGGTGGTGGGACCATTTATCGTAAAACTGTTTGCTATTCCGCTGTTTTGGATCCTAAATGCTCTCGGCTACTTCGTGTCGGTCATCGCCATCAAGAAAGGGTATACAAAAGAAATGATGCAAACGAAAGTGCTGACGATAGCCCTGATGGTGGGGATCCTTTTGGGCTATATCCTCGGACACCTGATACCCATTCGGTAGAACTATCAGTCCTTGATCCGCTGCCTCTGGCTATCTTGTAAGAACCCGTTTTCTTTTCATTCAAAGCGACCGATTCCTTCGGCTATGTAGTGTGTGATCGCAATGTTTACCATTCCTTAGCCTTCGCCTCTTCCTCTGGCTCAGAACGTAAGCACTTTCACACTCTCAATCGTCCACTCGGCTAAAGTATCCACGCCACTCTTCACAATCCCGTCAATCAACATTTCTTGAGATACCCCCCGGGCATCGCAACATGTACCTCAGGCGTGGACATCATAATCGCGCTTGAGCAGACCGTTGATCATCCTGCCAATATTGTAATAGCCGTCGGGGGTCTTCTGGTCTTTCAGTCCGCAGAATATACCATCATCCATCAAGAATACTCTCACTGGCTCCTTTTTCTTCACTGTGGAGAGAGCTAGTCGCAAAGCGTTGTAAGACTTCTCCGAGCCGTATGGAGCTTCATTCAATATGAACGTAATCATCGGGTCATTTCCTCATACTTCTCATCATTCCGGGACCTCTCCGGCCCATCATTTTCGCCCTGGCCGCCGGCATGTCAATCTGCATCCCGATACATTCCTCCCCTACCATATCCATCATCCGTCCCATTCCAAGGGACCCTTTGGGCATCGCCATACAGTTGCCATACCTGCCCGTGGCAATCGATTCAAGATAATAGACCACCGCCCATAGCTGAGACTCGTCCAGTGCGCCTTTGTAGGAGGGCATGGGCGTACCTTCCACACCGGTGACCAATATTCGATAGAGGTCTTCAGATCTGTCTCCCATCTTTCTCGGCGTCCTGGTGAGATCTGGCATTTGCACCGGATTCTCCCGGCTATCCCGTAATTCGAGGGCTGAAAGACCATCACCTCGACCACTTGTTCCGTGGCACTTATCACACCCAGCTTCGCGGTACACTTGGGCACCAAGTGAGATCATGTCGGGCGTCTTGAGGGGAAGCTTCGGGATAACAACACCTTCTTCAAGTAGACGAACCGGGTTTTCCTGAAACCGGGGTGAAAATGATTTCATGTGTTCCACAACTGCCCAACGTTCTTCGTCTGTCAGGTGGATTTGCCCTAGCATACCCGTTCCCCTCACCCCTTCTGTAACACTGCGGTAAAGATCGCTGCTGAAAGGCAATGAACCGGGATACGTACTCTTGAACTTATATTCCCCTCGTGTAAGATCTGTCGGTTTGGTTCTGAACCGGTGGGCTTCCTTGCCGTTCCCGTCTCCGTTTTCACCATGGCATATGGCACAGTGTTGCTCGTACACGTTCTTCCCCAGATCCAACCTGCTCTGCCGATCAATATCCCCGGAAGATGACGGGTTATCCCCTCGAATGGAAACAGGTACGAAGGTTACCGCGATGATTGTGAGCAGTGAGGGAAGGATCAAAACGGTTTTACTCGCCATGGTTTAAACTCCCTTATTCTGTTCCAAATGTCCTTTCCGCTTTCGCCATTAGATAGGCTTTGCGCACTGTTTCATCACTGATTCCGAATTTGTCCAGCAACGGCGGTGGCGCCAGTCGATAAAACAATTTTGCGGTTACATTTTCTACACCTTCTGAGGGGAACTTGTACACCAACCGCCTCGTTTCTTCAGGTCTCAATCGGGTATCCTTCACAATCCTCGACGCTAACCACGGCATCGAAGGGACATTCCCCTCGAGATCAGAGAAAACTATATGGAAAACACCGAACGGATCCTCCTTGGCCGGGTTGTCAGTGAAGTTCGTCCAGACCTCCTGACCAGCCGGACCCAAGGCACTGACTTTCAAAAAGATCATCCTTGCCGGAGGACCGGTAGGGAGTAAGTGGGCGGAACCTGTATTTATGACTTCTACAGTGGCAATCACTTCGCCTTCGAACTCTTTCACATTCAACTCAATCGTAGCCGCTTCCCTTAGCTTTGCCGGAGAATAGGCACCGGAAAAATCGTGCCCCGACATATGACAATCCACGCAAGATTTGCCTGCCGCGGCCAATTGGGATTGCTTCCACTCAAAATCCGTGTCGCAGATGGTCAGATTCCCACAACTTCGTGTTCCCGGGATATCCAGCATATCACCGTGACACCCCGAGCAGATGCGACTGTTTTCAAACAATTCCGAATAGACAACTTTATGCCTTCCCGGCTCCGAATCCTTTTTTGTCCCTCGCTTGACCCCACCCGGATCATATTCGTTGGGCCACTTGTCCGGATGATCGGTGAGTTTCGTGATCGAGTGGCAAATATCGCAAGTTATCCCCTCACTCGTTATCTCTTGCTCCAAGCCAACATCACCATTGATCTGGCTCACCGGAGCGTGGCAGCGGATACAGTACAGCTTCGTCTGGCCATCGGTATCCTTCTGTGACAATTCGTAAACATATGCAAAGAGAATATTGGTGGAAGGCGTCGACCGGGCGTGACGTGAGCGTGACCATTGATCGTAGATCTCTTGGTGACATCCCTTGCACGTAGCTGCGCTTTCTATCCCAGCGGGTTCCTGAGCTGTCAGAACACCTTCAAGAAGGGTTACGGTAATGAATAGTAAGGATCGCAATAGTTTGATCATGATTCCTCCAACATTACTAAGAGCCTGGATACTCTTCCCACAGTTTTGACATATCCTCTAACCGTTCCATGACCGTTTCCCTCATTACCTGACAGGCCTCCACAGTTTTCCAGTCGGCAATTCGGTAATAGATCGGGCTAGAGGTTTGGGAAGTCGGCAAAGTATTCCTGCAAACTCCTCACTTTTGGACTCCCCTTCTGGAGGGTCCGGATTCCTCGGACGGCCGCCCGAGCGCCAGAAAGGGTCGTGATGACCGGTACCCCGTATTGAATTGCTGCTCGGCCAATGGCATATTCGTCATACCGTGACCGGGAACCAAGAGGTGTGTTCACCACCAGTTGAATGTCACCGTTCTTTATCCCATCCACCACATTGGGGCGACCCTCTCCCACCTTGAAAATCTTCGTGACTTCAATGCCGTTGCGCCGGCACGCCTTTGCTGTCCCTTCTGTTGCCAGGATGCGAAATCCCATTTCTGCGAAATCCCTGACTATGGGTATCGCTTTCATCTTGTCATTGTCGTTCACCGAGAAAAAGGTGGTCCCACCGGTGGGGAGTCTTTCACCACCTCCTATGAGGGCCTTCGCAAACGCGTCCCCAAACCTGCGGTCCAGGCCCATCACTTCTCCTGTTGATTTCATTTCGGGACCGAGAAAAACTTTTTCCCGGGGAAACTTGTTGAAGGGGAAGACAGGCTTCTTCACAGCGACAAAGTGGTTTTCTCTGCTTCCAGGTAGACGATAGTCGGATAAACTCTTCCCCAGTGCGAGTCCTGTGGCAATTTTGGCCAGTGGGACATTCGTCGCTTTGCTGACAAATGGAACTGTCCGGCTGGCCCGGGGATTTGCCTCCAGAACGAAAACAGTGCCGTCCTTCTCGGCAAACTGGATATTGATCAGACCCACCACCTCCATTTCAAGGGCAATGGTGCGGGTGTAAGTCTCCAACCTTTCAAGCGCATCCTCCGTAATCCAGTACGGAGGAATCACACACGAAGAGTCGCCGCTGTGGATCCCCGCCTCCTCGATATGCTGCATGATACCGCCAATAAAAACATCCTTCCCATCGCAGAGAGCATCGACGTCGAATTCGAAGGCATCTTCAAGAAAGGCATCGATGAGAATGGGGTGCCGGGGGGATACCTCGGCGGCGCGACGAACGTACTCCATAAGTGGTCTGCCGCCATAGACGATCTCCATGGCCCGTCCACCCAGTACGTAGGAAGGTCTCACAAGGACGGGATAGCCAACCCGCTTCGCCACGGCGACTGCCTCTTTCTCTGACATGGCCGTGCCGTACTCAGGCCTCGGTATCTTCAGCCGGTCCAGAAGTGCCCCAAACTTCTTCCTGTCTTCCGCCAGATCAATCGCTTCCGGAGAGGTGCCCACTATGGAAACGCCCGCCTCTTTCAGTCTTCCTGAAATGTTAAGCGGGGTCTGTCCGCCGAACTGGATGAGAACCCCCTCCGGCCTCTCAAGTTCGACGATGTTCATTACATCCTCAAAGGTAAGAGGCTCGAAATAGAGCCTGTCGGTGATATCAAAATCGGTGGAAACCGTTTCCGGATTGCAGTTGACCATGATCGTTTTCCAGCCCAGTTCAGTTGCCGCGAAAACGGCCTGAACACAGCAATAATCGAATTCGATTCCCTGACCGATTCGGTTGGGACCCCCTCCCAGGATCATGACCTTTCTCCCTTCCAGGGGCTCCACTTCATTCTCCTCCTCATAGGTAGAGTAGCAGTAAGGTGTCCGGGCCTCAAATTCCGCCGCACAGGTATCCACAATTTTGTAGGAGGGTAGAATATTCTCTTCCATGCGGCGGCTACGAATATCCGCTTCGGACGAGTCTACCATCCGGCCAATTTGGAGATCAGAAAAACCATCCCGTTTGAGAGATTTCAGTTCGTCGCTATCCACATTTCCATCCCTGCTCCTCCGCACGACTATCTCAATTTGGCGAAGAAACCAGGGATCGATACCTGTAGTGCGGTGGAGATCATCGACGCTCTGTCCATCGAGAAACGCCCTGTGGATCTTGAGCAGGCGGAACGCCGTGGGAAAGCGAAGTTTACTCATGTCCAGGGGGCGCTTGCTCCGCCGGCTGGCGGGCTCGAGTCCGTCTAAACCGATTTCCAGGGAGCGAAATGCTTTTTGGAGTGATTCCCGGAACGATCCACCGATGGCCATCACCTCCCCCACCGATTGCATCTGTACTCCAAGGTGACCCGACGCTGATGGGAATTTTTCGAAATCCCACCTTGGGACTTTTGTCACTACGTAGTCAATGGTTGGCTCAAAAGCGGCCAGGGTCTTTCCCGTAATGTCATTGGGTATCTCGTCAAGGGTGTATCCGACAGCCAGCTTCGCAGCGACCTTGGCAATAGGAAACCCTGTCGCTTTCGAAGCCAGTGCTGACGAACGGCTCACACGGGGATTCATTTCAATGATCACCATTTGACCCGTTTCCGGGTTAACGGCAAACTGAATATTTGAACCCCCTGTTTCGACACCGATACCCCGGATACAGGCAATGGCCCAATCACGCATCTTCTGGTATTCCGTGTCTGTCAGGGTCTGAGCAGGGGCCACTGTGATGGAATCGCCCGTATGAACTCCCATGGGATCGAGATTCTCAATGGAACATACAACTATGACGTTATCGTGCCGGTCCCGGATAACTTCCAGCTCAAACTCTTTCCATCCCAGTAACGATTCTTCAATAAGAATTTCAGAAATGGGGCTTTCCTCCAGTCCTTTCTCAGCCAGATCGAGAAACTCCTCCTGGTTGAATGCGCTGCTGCCGCCACTACCACCCAGGGTAAAGGAAGGCCGGATAATAACGGGGAAGGGAAGCTGTTCCGTCAGGGCAACGGCCTCATCCAGCGACTTTGCAAACCCTCCCTCGGGTGCGTCAATTCCCTCTTTTTCCATGCACTTCTTGAACTCTTCCCTGTCCTCGGCACGCTTGATGGCTTCAATACCAGCCCCGATGAGCTCCACGCCAAAATTCTCCAGTGCGCCACTTCCATGGAGTGACACGGCCAGATTGAGCCCCGTCTGTCCCCCCACTGTTGAGAGAAGGACGTCCGGCCGTTCCTTTTCTATGATGGCTTCAACGAATTCCAGGGTGAGGGGTTCAACATAGGTTGCATCCGCCATACCGGGGTCTGTCATGATAGTGGCAGGATTTGAATTCACAAGAATGATGCGATACCCTTCCTCCCGGAGAGCCTTGCACGCTTGAGTCCCTGAATAGTCAAATTCACAAGCCTGTCCAATCACGATGGGACCGGCACCCAGGATGAGAATCGACTCTATGTCAGTTCTCTTAGGCATCTTGATTTATGCAGGGATGCCATCTTTTGGGGATTTCTTCTGAACGCGTAGAGAATCTAGAAAGTCGTTTTCTCAAAAATCTTGTCCTTAAGACCTTGATTAACTTTGTATCTACTGAACTGGAGACGCACGGTGCCCTGAAAATCCGATTCAACGTCCGGAGCGTAAGACTCCCCGGAATCTCCAAATGGTCCGCTCATTGGGTCATGATCCCCCAACCTGCCGAGAAATCTGCCCCCTATGCTGAACGAAATCTCTGTGAGCCCGGGTAGCTGTATCCCACCATTCAGTTCCTCATAGTCAGTCACTATGGACAACATACGTGTTGTATCAACAAAAGTCTCAATTCTGACAATGACCCAGCGCTTTTCATCCACCCAGAGACGGGAGGTGACACTAATTCCCTGTTCCCCTTCATCACCCCACATCTTGAACTTCAGCGAATCGGGATTCACCATTCCCTCAACAATGATGCAGGAATCGCCATGAAGCTTCTCCCGGCCAGCCACGTGCAGATCAAACAGATTTGAAAAGCTCCGAGCCGGCGACATGGCCAATCCCGTCTTGGGAACAACTGCAAACCCATCTGATTCCACCTTCACTTTGTCCGGTTGCTTGAAATAGAGTTCCACGGTTTTGTTGGGCATGCGAAAATAGGGCATCTCCACAGATATGTCCACTCTGGCTGTATAATCCTCCACTTTGTTGAACTGGTTCGTCAATCGATTCAGGATCGTGTCCACCGTCATCGATTCTTCAGGAAAAGTGCCCACGTCCTGGAGAGGAATGAGGGGTCTACCTGAAGCAGCGAATACCAGCATGAGAACCATTCCTGTCACGACAGAATTTCCTTTCGTGTGAAGACCGCAAAACTGACCCCTATGAAACCGAAGGTGTAAAGAGCGAGCGCCGATATACTCTTTGCGATATCTGCCCAGGGAATTGGATCGTAGAATGCTTTTTTCCACAGGTCAAAGTAGGAGGTGAACAGGTACGGTCTGATTGTTTCAAACAAATCCAGAGGTATGTTGGAAACGGCAAGGCCCACAACGATGACGGCCATGGCGCCAATCATCGGTCCAATTCCATTATTCACCATGGTGGAAAACATGAAGCAGAGGGAGGCTACCACACACATAACACCAATGGCAAAGACAAACGACAGGCCAAATCGCAGCCACGCCGTCCCTTCCGGCAGAATCAAGATTCCCCGGTGAAAGATGATCAAATCGCCCGCACCGAGCCAGAGGGAGCCAAGGCCCAGACTCATAACAGCAAAGAACACAATCAGAGCGGCTGTATAGAGATAAGTGGCAGCCAGTTTCGAAAGGAGGATCTTACTCCGGGAAACCGGCCTCGTGAGGTATATTCGGAATGTACCAGCAGCTCCTTCACCCGCCACTACATCTCCAGCCACGAGAGTTATGAGGAATGGGATATGGACCCAGAGAAAATTCATGACGAAATAGGTGGCCAGGAATCCGTTAAACATGGACCCGACCATGACGAAAGTATCTTGCAGTTGACGGGTCATATCTCTCTGGATCCCCCCACCGCCAATTTTGAATCCCCATAGAATAAGGGGCATTAGAACTCCGATGACAATAAATCCAAGAAAGCTCCTTCGCTTTCCGGAGATTTTTGTCAGTTCGTTTTTTACCAGGCTGAACAGCATCATTCTCCTGTTAATGAAAGAAAGTAGTCTTCTAATGATGTCCTGGGAATAACAGCCGACACCTGAATTCCGTTTTCCACAAGCGTTTTTGTAAGGTCAGACAGATCCGTGGAGGAAATGGTCACCTTTAATGTATCTCCCACTACAGAGACAGTCTTGACATATTCAAGTTTCTTTAGGACCGTCTGGGCCTTATCCAGGGGAAACGCCTTGATTTCGGTGGCGAATAGCTCCCCTTTTTCCAATAGGTCAGCTACCTTGCCGGTAGTCACCATCTTCCCCTCATTGATGATTGCCATAGAGGTACACACCTGTTCAACCTCATGCAAAAGGTGAGACGAGAGAAAAATGGTTGTTCCCCCGGAGGCCAGGTTCACAATGAGTTCTCTCACTTCCTTCATTCCCTGGGGATCGAGTCCTGTTGTAGGTTCGTCAAGAATCAACACTTTCGGTTCACTAAGGAGTGCCTGCCCAATTCCCAATCTCTGTTTCATACCGTGGGAATAGGTCTTGACCCTGTCATTTCCCCGGTCCATAAGCCCCACATGCTCCAAAACGCGATCAATCCGGCGGTAAGGAAGGCGTTCCAGATTGGCAAGCATTTGAAGATTCTTCCTTGCCGAAATGTTCTTGTAAAACGACGGCTCTTCAATGAGGGCTCCCACGCCCCGCAACGCTTCATTCCGGAACTTTGAAATGGATTTTCCCAATACTTCCACATCACCCGCATCGGGCTTGATAAGCGCCAGCATGAGCCGGATCGTGGTGGACTTTCCCGCACCGTTGGGCCCAAGGAAGCCGAAGATTTCCCCCTCTCCCACTTCCAGATCGAGATTAGCAACTGCCTTTCTTCCTTTGAAGAATTTTGTCAGATGGTGAGTTCGAAGAACAATCTCACTCACGATTGCCTCGTCCTCATTGAATCGATGAACTCCCGGAAGAGATACCGCGAATCGTGCGGACCTGGACCTGCCTCAGGGTGATACTGAACAGAAAAAGCGGGGAAGTCCCTGCACCCTAACCCTTCCACCGTATTGTCATTCAAGTTCCAGTGAGTGATGTCCACCTGGGAAGGTAGCGAGTCCGGATCGACAGAAAAACCGTGATTCTGACTCGTGATTTCAATGTTTTTCCGCGGGACATTCCTGACAGGATGATTTGTCCCATGGTGACCGAACTTTAACTTGTACGTTTTCGCTCCCAGAGCGAGAGCGAGTATTTGATGTCCCAAACAGACGCCAAAGAGGGGTGTTTTCCCAAGAAGCTCCTTCACGGTATTTGTGGCGTAGGACACGGCAGCGGGATCACCCGGACCATTTGACAGCAAGATTCCATCTGGGTCAATTGCCATAATGTCATCGGGTCCAGAATTTCCGGGGAAAACTGTCACTCGACAATCGTGCGATGAGAGGAGCCGGAGGATGTTCCACTTTATTCCATAATCGATCGCCGCCACGTGAGGACCACCGTTCGCACCGGAAGAATCTCCCTTCCAGGTATGCGATTCCTCACAGGTGACTTTTGAGACAAGATCCAGGCCAACCATGTGGGGGACTTTCTTCAGTTTGGCGAGCAGGGAGGATTCTTCCAGGTCGACCGTGCTGATGATGCCATTCATGGCACCCTGACTCCTGATATGTCGGGTGAGAGCCCGGGTGTCCACCCCCTGAATTCCCACGATGCCTGCGGCTCGGAGATAGTCCCCTATCGACTGAGTGGCACGAAAGTTGGAGGGCGTTACAGTCTCTTCCCGCACCACGAATCCTTCCACATGGATGCGCGACGATTCAACGTCACGGTCATTCACACCGTAATTCCCTATGTGGGGATAGGTCATGGTAACAATCTGACCCGTGTATGAAGGGTCTGTGAGTATTTCCTGATAACCGGTCATACCCGTATTGAAACAGACCTCGCCTGATGTCTCTCCCTGGGCTCCGAAACTCCAGCCCCGAAACGTCCGGCCATCTTCAAGCACCAGTATGGCAGGCTTGTTACCCGTCATTTCTCCCCTGTCGTCAAAACCACGGTGCCCAGATTGAACGGATATGAACGGACATTCTTGAATCCAACCTTTGTGAAGATGTGGGACAACTCAGCAGCTGTGTAAAATCCTTCTACGGAATGAATAAGATACGAATAGGCAGGCATTTCTCTCGGCAAAAACAGATTCCCCGGCCGAATCCCTTCTCCACCTCAGGCTCCTGCCAAAGCTGAACAGATGATTCAGTAAGTCGTATCTTTTTTCAATGCGGCGAAACATCACCCCCATATCATCTTTTGTACGGATAAAAAAAGAGCCCCGATAGTGGGGCTCCTTACCAGTCGAATTGTGACTCTTCTCATCCAAGCCAGACGCCAACTATCAGAAGAACTCCCGTCACGAGGTGGAGATTGATGGTACCAGCATTTGCCGGACGGAGAAGCCGGTCATCGTAGTGCCTGAACATGGTCCGTGTCGCCGTAACGGCGAGATATAGCGCGGGAAGGACAATGAGAGAAAGGAGAGGAAGTACGCCGAGAAAAGCCATGACTCCAATCAGGGTAAAGGCACCGCCAACCAGAAGAACGTATCCGTACCGGGCTCTCACTTTTCCAAGGACAACAACCAGAGTTTTTTTACCCGTTGCTTTGTCGCCCGCAAGATCGGGGAACTCGTTTATCCAAAGGATGGCTGCCGTCAATAAGCCCACCGGGATGCCCGCCAGAAACGCCACGGGCTCCAACCGGCCTGTCTGGACAAGGGTGCTTCCCGCCACGATCAACGGTCCGAAATTCAAGGCCACAATCAACTCGCCGAGTCCTTTGCGGGCGCAGAATCGCAGTGGGGGCGCCGTATAGAAAAGGCCCGAAAGAGCGCCAATGATACCCAGATAGAGAACTCCCAGCCCGGCCTTCAGTATGAGTGGGATGGCCACAATTCCTCCAAGAACGAACGAGACCAAAGATACGGTCAACATTCCCTTAGATGAAATAAGACCCATCTGGATGCTGCGACTACCGCCTGTAAATGGGACAATATAGTCAAACGTCGCGTCATCTGTACCGCTCGTGTAGTCAAAATAGTCGTTTGCCGTGTTCGTTCCCACATGAAGCAGCGCGGCAGCTAGAAGGGTCATCCCAAGAAGTCCCGGATCAACCGTGTAGCCAAGAAGTGAAGTCACCGCCCCACCGAGCAGTACCGGGACGAGTGTCGCGGTAAGGAAAGGAGCACGGGTGATAACGAACCAGCTGAAAATTTTCGTAACGAGACTGATCTTGGGCTCCACATCCTTGACATCTGCGTCCTCCAGGGGAGTGGTAACACCACAGTAGCCCACGTGCTTATCCTCGCTGTAGGTGGGGGTAATGCGTATATGCGCGGCCAGCTTTTCTCCTCCTTTTTTTATAAAAACAGTGTCCCCATCCCAGGCGCCCTTTTCTCTGGCCTCCTTTAGCCATTTGGTCACATGACCGAGCACCACACGGCCCGGGGAGAAGAGACTGACTCGCTCTTTCCCGATGACTTCATCGGGAGTGTAGCCAAAAAGGGTCTCTGCCCCTTCACTGTAAGTCTCAATCTTGCCATCAAGATCGCAGGTGATCACACTTTTGACATCCTCACTCATAGTGCTTCCCCTCTCTGCTATTCTTACTCATTCTTTCAAACAGACCCCATTAGACAAAGCTGACGGGAAATTTAAGAAGGAAATTGAGGGAGTAAAAAAGAATTATGTTCATTAAACTTTCCGGACGAGTGATATCGTCAACACGAACAGACCAGTCTACTCAAATTTCCGGTCCTCATGAAACTGACCGTCATCATGCCCGTCTACAATGAATCAGACAATCTGAACACAATTCTCGAGAGGGTTCAGAAGGTCAACATTGAGAAAGAAATCATCATTGTCGATGATGGTTCGACGGATGGCACGGGAGAAATATTAGAACGATTGAATCTTAAGGATGCAAAGATCTATTCCCATCCTAAGAACATGGGCAAAGGGGCCGCCGTTCGCACGGGTTTGAAGAACGCCAAAGGTGATATCATCATTATTCAGGATGCCGACCTGGAATATGACCCAAGGGATTATCACCACCTTGTCCAGCCTATTGTGAAAGGAAAAACATCCGTCGTCTATGGCTCCCGGCGCCTGGGAAAAAGTTCCATCTCCTACGCACGTTTCCTCTGGGGCAACCAGATACTCACATTCCTGGCAAACCTACTCTATGGAATACACCTCACGGATCTCTACACTTGCTACAAGGTATTCGATCGTAGAGTACTCAAAAACATCGACCTGAAATGTCGAACTTTTGAGTTTTGTCCAGAAGTTACAGCCAAACTGACCAGAAGGGGATTTTCGATCCTTGAAGTACCCATATCGTATGAGCCCAGGTCTTTTTCACAGGGAAAGAAGATCCGGTGGTACGATGGACTTATCGGATTCCGAACCCTCATCCGCTTCAGGCTATGGAACTGAAACTTTGATCAATATGAATCCATTCATCTTGCGACGAGAAACCCAGTTTTCCGACGAGCGATAGTGATTTCTCACTGTGTTGATCAGTGAAGTTCTGTGTACCATTGTGTGTTGTTTTTGGTCACGTTTTGGTCACGTTACCGTAATCGGGTATCCGATTTACAAACTGTGCAGCCAGATCGAAGTTAGGATGCGTGTAAATCTTGGTGGTCTCACTTGATGCATGTGCCAGCAAGATTTGACGGTCCTCAATCGGTAGCCCCATGTCCCTGAGCGTGTTGTTGAATGTAACCCTGAAGCTATGAAGCGTCGCCTTGGGTCTTCCTTCAGCTTCCAACAACGCCTGCATGTATTCTCGTGGCTTCCTGATGGAGGTGATCAGCTTCAATTCACTGTCAACATAAAGATCAGGGAACAGAGGTTCATCACTGCTACTTCCAACAGGTATTCCTGCCAGTAATACAGTAGCCAGTGGGAACTCGTGAATCCGTCTCGACTTGCGAACGAAGCTGACAATTCGCCCAAGGCTGTCATTTCGAGAATCTTCCTGTAGTTGAGCTTGAAAATCTTTGCTACTTCTTTCGGTGTTAGAAGTTCATTCATAATTCAGTTAATGCTTAGTTCAACTCCCACAATGTTCACAGAATTTCCTCACAAAAATCGGTTCCACATTTCAGACAGTTTTCCACGCCTTCAGGGATTTCTAGATACCATTCTTCGCATTCGGGACACCTCCGGATACACTTTGTCTCGCTTCCATCCTCTGCAGAAAGCTGATACTTTAGATAGTCGCTCTCGAAAAAGAATCGCATTACCTCGACTTTTTTGCCGTCTCGCTGTTGTCGCAATCGTTCGTCACAGTATGGCTTCCAATCTTCTGGTGGCATAACCTGGAGTGCTGTCTCCAACATTTCTCTCTGTTTAGCGGTAGGATGCTGACCCCTGTAGTTAACTTCCCCTATGAAATACTCAAATAGTCTCTGAACATCTGAGGGGGTATCGTCCCCCTTCTTTCCATTCTTGGCCTTCTTATCATTATTGAAAGGGGTCCGTTTGGTCTCCGTTTGGTCATTCGTTAGGTCTCCGTTTGGTGGTTCACTTCGTGATATGTTTGAGCCGTCCCCTCGACCAGAAATGGGTCCTGGTTTTGGTAGTCCATCTGGAGACTCATTTTTGAGCCCTTTTTCCTGCCAATAGTCATAGTTCTTGATCGTAATAGTGCTGGAGACATTGGTGCTCACAACCTCAATGTGTCCGTCTTGTTCAAGTTCTGTAAGAAATCGGTTGAGTTTACCTAGGCTCCATTTCCAGCGTTCTGCTAGCGTTCTCTTGCTATATGCAAGTTGGCCAATTCTAAGGTTGATCCTTATACCACGCTTTCTCACGTAACCCGGTTCAAACTTTGCCAGCATGATCATATCTACCCATGCTTGCCCTCTTGTGAATTCTTCCTGCAACCAAATCGGGTGATTGCAGAGGTCTCTGTGGATTCTTACC
>JAZGBI010000040.1 GCA_036476315.1 Candidatus Neomarinimicrobiota bacterium
ATCAGATGACTCCTGTGGAGCATTGTGCCATATGAGGAAATTGGTGGTCGTCTGGAGATATGGCGATAATGGCCCGGTAAGTGGACTTGAGAAGTCCACCTGCCACTTCAGTCAAGGGAGGTGAAATGATGACAAGTAATTCTTCAAACTACTGCATGATCCGTGTTATGACTGCCGTAAGCGTATTGATTGGAGTTGAACTCTTGGAAGCCCAGGTTACCCCGACCAATCAATGGGTGGACTTCTACGGGGATGCTGTAACAAATGATGGGACACCCGTTGCGGTGGGAAAGGTAGTAAAGGCATATGATCCAGACGGCGTGCTATGTGGTGAGTTTACTATTGGTACCGCAGGCAGTTACGGATTCTTGCACGTATATCGGGATGATCCGACTACAACGGAAGATGAAGGGGCAGTCGAGAATGATGAGATTTCTTTCACGATTTTTAGTGCCGTTGCCTATGTTGGTGGTCCAGATAACAATACGTGGACGTCAAATGGTGATTCTTGGGAAGTTGATTTGCAGTCCTCTCTTGGTTTGGACAATGAACATCAATTGCCGAGTGAATATGTTCTTCAGCGGAACTTCCCGAATCCATTCAACCCAACGACCGTGATTCGATACGAAATACCAGAGCAATCTCGTGTTGTTATGACGATTCTCGACATTCTTGGTAGGAGAATAGCAACACTGGACAACTCTATCCAAGACGCCGGGTACAAGTCAGTTGTCTGGGATGGAAGCAATGAACTGGGCAAGCAGGTGGCCTCCGGAGTTTATCTTTATCGAATTGAGGCTGGTGAATTTACCCAGACCCGCAAGATGATCTTAATGAGATAGAGTCCTCTCCTAAACGACACGCCGCTACAAAAGGATACAGTCTCTCCCTCCTATCTTAGTCAAATTCTGCCGCCTCATGAGGGCGGCGCCTTCTCGTCGGAAAAAGTAGGTCTCGGCTGCAATCTGGCTGCAATTCGGCCTGAGGCAGCGACAAAAGAAATGGTAACTCGCCTGTTGGGACAAGTGCCCAACGAACTGTGAGTAATATCGACAGGGAAAGCAGGCCCGCCGTGTCCGGCCAATCTCTTCAGGTACCAGGAAATCCCCGGTTTCTCACTGTTTTCCTGGCGCTCCCCGCATTCTCAAAATCACCCTTTATTCTAAAATTGGGCATTTTAAAAACTCCCAGGTGGGACTTTTGGGCTGTTCTCCTCGGTGAAGTTATCTCGGCCTGGACACCATCATGCGCCTGAACGTCAACTCTGCATAGTTCATCAAGTCATTCAATCGACTGAACTTTTCACACAATGGCACGCACTGCATTTTTCGATACCATGGGCTGATTTGTTCTCAGGAGCCAGATTCTCGCTTACGGTACTCCTTTTATCGCACAATCGACCTGCGTCGCTCAGAACCTATTTTACGGGATTTCTAACCCTATTCTATGGGTAGTGCTTTAGGTTTCAAATCCCTCCCTCTCCGCTCTCGATAAACCCCGTTTCTTGACGGGGTCTCATCATTCATAAATAAAGACTGGTAAGCTCCGAGATTAATCATAATCTGTCAAATATGGTCAAATATACCCATTTTAGGGATACATTTTTAGGGATACAGATATTAGGGACACGCCCGGGCAGAATGAATTAACCTTTGCCAGACACCAGCCCGGAAGCGCATCCCGATGGCGATCGGGAGGGTCGCCCCGATTAAAATCGGGACCGCCCCGACTGGTTATTAGCCCGTCGAAAAGCCAACTCCTCGACGGGTTTCTTCATTTATGTAGATCAATGTTGTGGGTTGATGATAGTGTTCAAACTTACTCAATATTGACCAAATCTAACGGATAACGGATATCAAATTGACGGATATCAGTTTGATACTCATAAAAGGATGTGACCAATTTGAGATAGAAGAGTCGAGTTGAATGGTCAACCGCCTTGTAAGGGCGGAGCGTTCTCGTCGGAAGAAGTAGGTCTCGGCTGCAATTCTGTTTGAAAAAGCGTTGAAGAACGGCTGGTCGTCCCCTCCAGGAACTTTCAAGTTTATGTGAAGTAGAAAAGCAAATACCAGTGAAGCACAAACAGGTCCAAATTTCTTACGTTTCCTAAACGGAATGCGTTATGGATTGTCCGAAATTCCAGGTTTGACATATGGGATACTCATGCACCGTATTTCCATAGCAATACTTTCTTTCAGCGTCCTCGCTTCCAATGCTGCCGCTGGAAAAACATCATATTCCTGTCGCATGTCCCTGGCGGAAACGATGTCGAACTGCTGTTGTTATCATGAAGAAAATCAGGAAAGCGATAATCTGATGGGCGATCACGATTCTTGTAAGCTCCCTGACTGCCAGGGCAAAGAATCAGAAAATAACACTAGGATCCGAAGCCACGGATCCTGTTGTACCGTAAGTCATGATACTGTGGAAGCGGTCAAGGGTGTTTTCCCAAAGACACATCTTGACTCTTCTGTAAGTCATCTGAAAAATCTTCCCCCAGGTCCTCTGATGGTCTGCGAGAAAGCACCGGAAGCGAATGGAGATCGGCTAAGAGATAAACCGCCTCAGAATCAAGGGTCTTCATTAACCATCCCCACCTATATTCTCACTCACGCTCTCCTCTGTTGAGTCCTCCTACGTCGACCGATTTTAGTCGGCGTGACATAACCCAGTAGAAAAATCACACTATTTTTGATCCGGGCGAAGAAAGCCTGTGGTCACAACCTTTCATTGCAGAAAAGGAGGATTTCCATGAACAAATTAAGACTAGCTGTCCTGGGGTGGGCTGCTCTTTCTCTATTGCCTGCCTGTTCATCTTCTGAAAAAAGTAGGGCAGGAAATGAGGCAACGGCAACACAACCGAGGGTTATCAGGATAATGGTAGGACCCGATGGGTTCACTCCTGATTCTATAGTTGCCAACATCGATGAGTCGCTAGTCCTGGAATTTCTCCGGACTACCGACAAAACGTGTGCTACAAGTGTCATTTTTCCTTACACTGATCTTCGGTATGAACTTCCCCTCAACAAAGCGGTGCGCATTTCAGCGACACTGCGGTCAGGTCAACAGCTCGCTTTTGTGTGTCCCATGGACATGTATTCTGGAAATGTGACAGGGCGTCGACAAGAGCATATCAAAGAGAGGGTTGAAAGACGGGTTGTGTCGGAGACCTCTCCACGGATTATTCCCATTGTGGTTGACAAAGAAGGATTCTCGCCGGCGACCCTTATGGTTCAAAGTGGAAAAGCCGTTATCTTGCGGTTCAAGCGAGTCACTGAACAAACCTGCGCTACGCGCGTGGTGATCCCGGCCTTGCAAATCGAGCGAGAACTGCCGATAGATCAGGAAGTTGATATAGAAATCGTCCCCACGAAAACGGGAGACATAGGCTTTGCCTGTCAAATGGATATGATCAAGGGGACTATTAAAGTGATTTTATAGGGGGACGAAATGAAGAGGATTCTACAGCTTATTAGACCATATGCTTTTGGTGTTGTGATCACAGTCATTCTCCTGGGTCTATCAATCTTCTATTGGAAGGGGATCCTTCGTTGGTTCGTGGGAGAAGAGTACGCACTTGAGTTGTCAGGCGCTTCGAGGGAGTTCACCGCAGGCCCCTTTACAATAGCAACAGCGCTGAAACCCGATCCACCTCTTGTAGGGAAGAAC
The DNA here is from genome assembly GCA_036476315.1 of Candidatus Neomarinimicrobiota bacterium. NCBI lineage: Bacteria > Pseudomonadati > Fidelibacterota > Fidelibacterota bacterium. Next base: position 3,670 of record JAZGBI010000040.1, read on the forward strand.
AGGCTTGACGTTCATCTGAAGGATCGGCACGGAATTCCCATCGAAGGGGCAGCAATTCGGATAGTCACTAATCCTGAGAGTCGAGAGGAAGTACCGGACACAAAAAGCATGGCTGAAATACATAATGCCGTGATACTCAAGGAAAACGGTCAGGGTGACTACCGAGCAACGTTTGAACTTTCCACCGAAGGCACATTGACCTTGGTGATGGATGTACGGACTGTTGATGGCCGTCACGCAGATTTTACTTTCAGCACAGTGCCGGAGTCTGCCGGACTTACTTTTGTACAATCTTCTGCAGCGGAAACAGGCGGTGCGGAGGGTGATATCGCGTACTATACCTGTTCTATGCATCCTTCCGTTCGGTCCAATGACCCCGGTACCTGTCCCATCTGCGCCATGGATTTGGTGCCTGTGACCCGTGAAGAGGCAGAAACAGGTATGGTGATCGTCGATGCGCGAAGGCGTCAGCTTATTGGAGTCAAGACCGGTGAGGTGAAACGGCAAGATCTGGTCCAGACTATTCGCGCCATTGGAAAAGTAACCTATGACGAGGCCCGCCTCACAGATGTCAGCCTGAAGTTCAGTGGATGGATTGGGGAGATATTCGCCGACTATACCGGAAAGTTTGTCCGACAAGGGGAGCCGTTGTTTACTATTTATAGTCCTGAATTGCTTACGGCACAGAATGAGTATCTGGATGGGTATAAACGCTCAAGGGATAAAGGTGCGGAACGAAACGGGATTCTCAAAGCAGCTCATACCCGTCTCCTTCTCTGGGATCTCACAGAGGATCAGATTACGGGACTGCGACAGGCAGGTCAAGCTTCCGAATATGTTCCCATCCTTTCTCCGGCTAGCGGTGTTGTTGTGATAAAGCACGTGGTCAGGGGTAGTCGAATAGACGCAGGAAAAATGTTCTATCGGATTGCCGACCTAGCCACCGTCTGGGTGGAAGCCGATGTGTACGAATATGAGCTTCCCCTTGTAAGAGCAGGACAGGAGGCAATAATTACCCTTTCTTATCTTCCTGAGTGGAGGGAGAAAGGGAGAATAACATATGTTTATCCTTACCTCGATCCCAAGACGCGCACGGCACGATTCAGAATGGAAGTACCCAATCCCGACGGGACATTGAAGCCGGAAATGTACGCCAATGTAGAGCTGCAGATTCCCTTGGGTGAACGGCTTACAGTCCCGGAAGGCGCGGTCATCTACGCCGGGGACACAAGACTTGTATTCGTGGACAGAGGAGAGGGGCGTCTTGAACCTGTTAGAATAAAAGTGGGTGTAAAAAACAAGGATGTTTTTGAGGTCCTGGAAGGTCTCCAGGAGGGGGAAACGGTCGTTACATCAGCCAATTTTCTCATAGCCGCGGAGAGCAAGATGAAAGCGGCGGTGGCGAAATGGTAGACCGCAATGAAAATCCGTCTCGCAACGGCATCGTTGGGCGCATCATTGCTACCAGTGCACGCAATCCTTTTCTCACGTTCATCACCGTAATGGCGATGGCGTTGTGGGGTTATTACTCGCTGCGGAATATCCCCCTGGATGCCATACCCGACCTTTCAGACGTCCAAGTCATCGTTTTTACAGAATGGTCCGGAAGAAGCCCTGACCTGGTAGAGGATCAAATCACCTATCCGGTTGCCACAACCCTACTCGCAGCCCCCAATGTAGATTTTGTTCGCGGTCAGTCATTCATGGGACTTTCCTTTGTTTACGTGATCTTTGAAGACGGCACGGACATGTATTGGGCCCGCAGCCGTGTCCTGGAATATCTAAACTCGGCCCTTGGGAAACTACCTGAGGGGGTGATTCCCACCATTGGACCAGACGCAACGGGAGTGGGCTGGGTGTTCCAATATGCCCTCGTGGACCGTTCCGGCAAACACGATCTCTCTGAACTGAGAACAGTTCAAGATTGGTATCTGCGATATTGGCTTGAGAGCGTGAAGGGGGTGGCGGAGGTGGCCTCGGTAGGGGGATTCGTAAAACAGTATCAGGTTAATCTTGATCCGAACAAGGTGCTCGCGTTCAACATCCCGATCCAGAAGATCATTCAGGCAATTCGACGCTCCAATAACGACGTGGGAGGACGAGTTATTGAAATTGCCGGTCACGAGCAATTCATCCGGGGCAGAGGCTACATCAAGTCGAAAGAAGACTTGGAGGATATCCCACTTATGGTGAGCGAGTCCGGGATTCCGGTAACTTTGCGAGACGTGGCGACCATCCAGTTGGGTCCGGACATGCGGAGAGGTCTGGCTGAACTGAACGGTGACGGAGAAACGGTTGGTGGCATCGTTGTCATGAGATACGGCGAAAACGCCCTGAAGGTGATCAACAACGTGAAAAAGCGATTGGAGGAAGTCCAAGTGTCACTGCCAGAGGGCGTTGAACTTGTCATCGTTTATGACCGGTCAGATCTTATTCTGCGGTCCATTGAAACCCTGAAAAGGACACTCCTTGAAGAGATGATTGTCGTCAGTGTTGTTATTGCAGTCTTTCTGATGCACGCCCGCTCCGCACTGGTTCCCATTGTTACCCTGCCCATAGCCGTGCTACTGGCATTCATTCCCATGGTAGCCCAGAACCTGACGGCGAATATCATGTCGTTGGGAGGTATTGCCGTGGCTATCGGAGCTATGGTGGATGCATCCATCATCATTATTGAAAACATTCACAAAAAGCTTGAGGCATGGAAATCTGAGGGGGGAGCGGAAGATCGCACGTCCGTAATCATAAGGGCTATGCAGGAGGTAGGTCCCAGTGTTTTCTTCTCATTGCTGGTGATTACCGTTTCTTTTCTTCCGGTGTTCACGCTTGAACATACCGAAGGACGGCTGTTCAAACCGCTCGCTTTCACTAAGACCTATTCCATGGCTTTTGCAAGTATCCTGGCGATTACTCTGACACCAGCCCTAGCCGTTATGGTGATCCGCGGAAAGATTCGGAGTGAAAAACAAAACCCCCTGAACCGCTGGCTTATTGCCATGTATGCACCCATCGTCAGGTTTGTAGTAAGGCATCGGCTCTCTGTAATCGCTGTCACGGTTCTGATTACGATTTTCACGATACCTGCTTTTTTCCGTCTGGGAAATGAATTCATGCCACCTCTGAACGAAGGCTCTATTCTCTATATGCCCACGGCCGTGCCGGGAATGTCCATCACGGAAGCGGGGACAATCCTTCAATCCATGGACCGGCAATTGAGGCAATTTCCCGAGGTTGAGTCTGTTTTCGGCAAGATCGGCCGCTCAACCACACCGACGGATCCGGCTCCTCTTTCCATGGTGGAAACCGTCGTCATCCTAAAACCAGAAGACCAGTGGCGACCGGGAATGACCTGGGATAAGATCGTCCAGGAGATGGATGAAGAACTCAGCTATCCTGGAATGCCCAACATATGGTGGATGCCTATCCAGACTCGGACGGAGATGTTGGCCACAGGAATTCGCAGTCCCTTGGGGATACAGGTGTTTGGACCAGATTTGACTGGAATTGAAGAAGTAGCAATTGAGATCGAACGCGTGCTTCTGGAAGATTCCCGGACGCGAAAGTATACTCGCAGCGCCTTTGCTGAGCGCCTGACCGGTGGATATTTCGTAGATTTCAATATCAAGCGCAAGGAAGCATCACGCTATGGTCTGACGGTTGGGGATGTGGAAGATATCATTATGTCGGCTATCGGTGGGATGAACATAACCCAAACTGTGGAAGGACGGGAACGGTATCCTGTCAATGTCCGGTATGCCCGGGAATACCGGGATGATCCGGAAATGTTGAAGAGGGTCCTGGTTCCCACTCCCACGAACGCCCAGGTTCCTATCACCCAACTCGTAGATATCGACTTTGTGACGGGACCACCCATGATCAGGAACGAGGACGGACAGTTGGTGGGATTTGTTTTTGTTGATGTAACGGACCGTGGTATTGCCGACTATGTGATGGACGCCCGAGCGGTGGTCTCGGAACGTGTCAATCTCCCGCCAGGTTACCGATTGGAGTGGGCAGGGCAGTTCAAGTATTTCGAGCGAGCCAAAGAGAAACTGAAGATTGTGGTACCGGTAACATTGATCATCGTTTTTTTCCTGCTGTATTTCAATACAAGATCGGTCGCGGAAACCCTTATCATTTTACTAGCTGTCCCCTTCTCACTCATTGGTGCTATCTGGCTCCTTTATCTGTTAGACTATAACATGAGTGTGGCTGTCTGGGTGGGACTGATAGCACTGGCAGGTATCGATGCGGAGACAGGTGTCATTATGCTACTGTATCTCAGACTTTCCCACAGAGATTGGAAAGATAAAGGGAAAATGAAGACCATGGCGGACCTGGAGGGGGCCATTGTCGAAGGCGCGGCCCAGCGAATTCGCCCCAAATTGATGGCGGTTCTTACCACCTTGATTGCTCTCCTGCCCATCATGTTCAGCCACGGTACAGGCGCCGACGTGATGCGACGGATTGTAGCACCGATGGTAGGTGGACTGATCACATCTTTCCTTCTGCAGCTGACCGTCTATCCAGCTATTTTTGCGCTGTGGAAAAAAGGGGAATTATCCGGAACAGTTAACAAGAATCGAGATGGTTTAGAGAGACGATCAGGAGGCGAGGACTAGAACAGGACCTTCTTCCTCTCGGCGAAAATAATTGATTTTCTGCAACATTTCTTAGTAGTCTTAATCTGCCGCTTAGTCGACGAGGAGTTCTAAAAACGCATCTGAATGGGGTTCAGGGGGTTGTCCCGACTTAAATCGGGGCGCCGCCCCGACTGTTATTTAGCCCGTCGAGAAACCAAGTTCTCGACGGGTCTTTTCATTTATACAAATTGATGTTGTGGGTTGATGACAGTGTTCAAACTTACTCAATATTGACCAAATCTAACGGATAACGGATATCAAATTGACGGATATCAGTTTGATACGTGTGAAAGGATGCGACGGGATTTCATTGCATTTTAAGTAACTTCAATTCATATTTCCGACGGCGGGTCTGAACCCATCTCGATGAAACATGCGATTAGGATTCAAGGACCCATTCTGGCGAACGCTTGGGCTCCTAGCTAAACGACCATGATAGGCCAAACCATTTCCCACTACAAGATTCTGGAAAAACTCGGTGAAGGTGGGATGGGTGTTGTTTACAAAGCCGAGGACCTTAAGCTGGACCGTTATGTTGCACTGAAGTTTCTTCCGGCTCACCTGAGCAGCAGCGATGAGGATAAGCAACGCTTCATCCATGAGGCGAAAGCCGCCTCGGCCTTGGAACACCCAAATATTATGACCATCCATGAAATTGATGACGCGGAAGGCGAAATCTTCATCGCCATGGAGTATGTTAAAGGTGAGACACTCAAGGACAAGTTGGAAAAGGGGCCCCTCAAGACAAAAGAACTGTTGAATATTGCCATCCCCGTGGCTGAGGGACTCAATGCCGCACACAGCAAAGAAATCATCCACCGGGACATCAAGTCCGAGAATATAATGATTTCCACCGAAGGACTGGTAAAGATCATGGACTTTGGCCTGGCGAAGCGGAAAGGAGTGACGAGGGTTACCAAGGAGGGAAGTACACTGGGTACTTTGGCGTATATGTCACCGGAGCAGGCGGAAGGGTTGAAGGTAGACCGCAGAAGTGATCTATTCTCATTTGGCGTAGTGATGTACGAGATGGCGACTGGACAACTACCATTCAAGGGAGAGCATGACGCGGCCGTATTGTATGCTATTGTCAATGAGGCTCCCCTTCTTGTCAGTACGTTGAATCCCAATATTCCCGAGGAGCTTGATCGTATCATTCACAAGGCGTTAGAAAAAGAAGCTGAGGATCGCTACCAACATGCGGATGATCTTTCGGCCGATTTGAAGAAGTTGAAGAAAGATATTGAAACAGGAAAGACGGCTATTACTGCAGCTCACATTCCAATTACAAAAGAGTCAAAGAGAAAGCCATTTTATATGTATGCCGGACTTGCTGTGCTGGTTGCTTTGGTTATTTTGATTGGAATTTATTTCTTTCCCGAACAGAGAGAGGCCATAGATTCGATTGCTGTACTGCCTTTAAAGAATATTTCCGGTGACCCGGAGCAGGAATACTTTGCCGAGGGCATGACCGAGGTGTTGATTACTGAATTGTCTAGAATTAAGGCATTGAAGGTGATTTCGCGGACATCAGCCATGCGCTACAAGGATACGGACAAATCGCTGCCAGAGATAGCAATGGAGTTAAAAGTAGGTGCGTTGGTAGAAGGCTCTGTGCTGCTTGCAGGGGAACAGATCCGGATCACGGCACAGTTGATTGACGCGGCAGAGGACCGGCATTTATGGGCTGAGGATTACGAGCGTGACTTTCGTGATATTCTGTCATTACAGAAAGAAGTGGCACGGGCCATTGCCCGGGAGATCGCAGTGGAGATGACACCGCAGGATGAGGCGCGTCTGGGAGAGGCGAAAGCGGTTGATCCCGAGGCATTCAAGCTCTATCTCAGGGGCCTACACTTCCGATACATGGATCGTTGGCAGCGAGCGGCTGAGTTTTTCGAGCAATCGATTGCAAAGGACCCAGACTTCGCACCCGCTTATGCCTGGTTGGGAAATTCGTACGTTTTGTTAGGAGCCCAGTCCAAGGGGAAAAAGGCCGTGGCGAAGGCGCTGGAGTTGGATGATTCACTTCCTGAAGCGCACGTCGCATTGGGCCTGGTGCTAGAGTTGAACGATTGGGACTGGGCTGGAGCGGAGCAAGCATTCCAACGTGCAATCAAATTAAATCCCGGCAGTAGAGAGGCACACTTAGAGTATGGTTTGTTGTTAGCACGGACAGGGAAGTTTGAGGAGGGATTAGCCGAGGCAAAACGTGGAGTCGAACTAGATCCTCTCTCAGCTTGGGCCCACCAATGTGTTGGGCTCGTCTATCGCCACAATCGCCAATATGATCAAGCGATAGAATCGTTCCGGATGGCGCTTGAGATACAGCCAAACTATGCCCTTGCACAATGGCGACTTGGAGAGGCTTATGCAGTGGCTTATGTTACTAAAGGTATGTATAAGGAAGCTATTGTAGAGTATAAAAAGTTGTTGGTATTGGGAAGATTCACCCCGGTTGTTTTAGGATACCTCGGATATGCCTATGCTTTGTCTGATAGGCGGGAGGAGGCGTTGAAAGTGCTGGACGAAGTGATGGAGGAAAGAAGGAAAGGAGGGATAGGTTTAGAATATGGCATAGCATTGATCTATTCTGGACTTGAAGAGAGGGATCAGGCATTGACATGGTTGGAGCTAGCCTATGAGGAGAGATTATTCTATTTAGTTTTAATCAAAGTAGACGACTACTTCGATCCCCTGCGCTCCGACCCGCGGTTCCAGGCCCTGTTGAAGAAGATGGGATTAGAAAAATGATCCTCCAAAAAGAAAGCGGACAAGTTGGCAAAACCATATCCCATTACAAAATCTTGAAAAAGCCTGGTGAAGGTAGGATGAGTGTTGTCTACAAAGCCGAGGGCGCCAAACTCAAAC
>JAZGBI010000041.1 GCA_036476315.1 Candidatus Neomarinimicrobiota bacterium
GGTTGACGTAATTGGGAATCGGAGTTCCGCCGTTAACTTGACGGGAAAAGGGTGATGAGGAATTCGCATCCCAACCGTATTGTTCTTGGCCAGGACATAGGGCGAAAGATCCGACTGTTTCGCCCTCAGAACAAAGGTCACTTTTCCAGGAAGATGCGACTCTATGAATTTCCAGCTTTCGTGAGAGACTTCCCCATATTGCCTTAGCATCGCTTCGTCAGGAACCGCTATGCTCCAGGGACCTCCACGTCCTTTCAGCCTACTCAACCTCTCAAGGGCAGAATTGTTCCGGGGGTCCACTCCAAATCCGTAGAGGGTATCAGTGGGATAAATGAGAATCCCTCCCTCAAGGATCACCGCCTGCGCCTGCTTCAGGCAGGCTTCAGATCCATGCGGGAACCTGGTCGCTGTGGACATTTCATCTACTCCGATAGTGCAGGTTTTGTCTTCCACCTTCTGTGATACCAGAAGTACTGTTCCGGATTCTTTCTTATTTCATTCTCAAGGTGTGAAGTCACCCGTTGGATGATGGCGGTTACCGCGTCTCCATCTTTTACACTCGTGGGGATTCTGTCAAATTTCATTTGGTAGGTGCCATTTCTATTGCGGGAACAGACAGCCATAATGATGGGCGACTGTGTCTTTAGGTGAAAGACAGCCGGACCCTTGGATGTGGAGGTGGGAATCCCGAAAAAATCGACAAAAATTCCCCTCCGCCGGGCATCTTGGTCAATCGCCAATCCCACGATGCCGCCCTTCCGGAGAATGCTGATAAGGTGCCGTGGAGGTGTTTTGACGTAAAGAGGAGTTGTACCGATCCTCTGACGCAGCTTCAGGAAGAATCTGTCGGCCCCTTTGTTTTTCTGCTTTCTGACGACAACATGAAGTTCATATCCGTTCTGGGCAAACCATACCGGAATCATTTCCCAGTTGCCAAGATGTCCCGAGACGAGCACAACACCTTTGCCCTTGGCGAGGGCGTTGTCAAGACAACTGCGGTTATTCACTGATACGACTCTTCGTGTATTCACCCGTTCGATCCTGAGAGCGTCAACGAAGACCTGGCCGAAATGGGTGTACACTCTCTTCAGAATGTTGGAATAGAAGGTTTCGGGTCTATTGGGGAAAGCCATCCTCAGATGATAGCGAGCCTCCATTTTTCGCCTCGGCAAATGATGAAATGCGAATGACCCGACGCGGCTGCCGACGGTGGCGGCGGAGTGAGGCGGAAGGCGCGAAAGAAAAGCCGTTAACGCGCGCAAGAATAGGTAGGTCAGTTTTTCCTTTGGTGACACGTGTCACACGTTCCCGTGGGCACAATTTATCTGGATCAGACATGAGGAATCAAGCCATTTTCCCCCTCCGGAGCTCCCCGGCCTCAGAAGAGAGGCATGTAACGATTTGTGACTTTATCATAGCCGGTTTGTTGATGGGTTTCAATTTATTCAGTGAATACCCGGTGCTTTTTTCCTGTATCCCGACCAAATCGGGAAAAAGTACGAGACAAAACCACAGTGTAGATAATCCCACAGCGAGAAAGTAGGGGGAACGGGTAGTGTATGGGACGAAAGTCCCATGGCAATGTACAGATTGGACAATCGCCAAGAGATTCTACATGCTTCTCTTGAAGGGAAAGCGTTGACTTTTGTAACCCCCCGGAGTAAACTCGTGACCGCCATGTACTTGCGGCTCCCCGTTCTCATTTTCCTTCTTACGGTCTCCTCTCTCGTCTCATCCCAAACTGTCTATCGCGTCCCCATACACGATGTGATCGACCTGGGGTTACCTTCCTTCGTGCAAAGAGCTATTGATGAGGCGGAGAAGGAGAGTGCTTCCGCTCTCATTTTCGACGTCGACACGTTCGGCGGCCGGGTGGACGGAGCAACAAAGATCAAAGATGCGATCCTCAGCTGCACTGTACCCACCGTGGCGTTCGTCAATCGAAGGGCTATTTCCGCGGGCGCGCTCATTTCACTTTCCTGCGAAAAGGTGGTCATGACGGGAGGAGGTACCCTGGGAGCGGTAACTGCTGTGGATCTATCGGGAAAGAAGGCGAGTGAGAAGGTGATTTCCTACATGAGGGAAGAGATGGCTTCCACTGCGGAAATCCGGGGACGAAGTCCATTGATTGCTCAGGCCATGGTGGATGAAGAGATTGCATTTGAAACAGTTGTCGTCAATGGCGACACTATCGTAGCGGATGATCTACACGGGTCGAAGGAAGGAAAACTCGTCACCCTCAGCACGGAAAAGGCTCTTAAGTACAAAATGGCTGATGAGACTTTTGAGACGTTTGCGGAAATCCTCGAGTGGCTTGAACTTGAAGATGCCAGAGTAATCGATCTCCGTGTGAATTGGTCAGAAAAACTCGTTCGCTTTCTCACTGACCCGATGGTGAGTTCCCTTCTTATGACACTCGGTTTTCTGGGGCTCCTTTTTGAGCTTCAATCTCCTGGTTGGGGAATTCCCGGTACCATCGGAATCGTCTGTCTGTCTCTTTTTTTCGGGGCGACACTCTTTACGGATCTGGCAGAGCTTACGGAACTCCTCATCATTCTCGTTGGAGTTGCGCTCGTTCTTGTTGAGATTTTCTTGATTCCGGGATTTGGACTCATTGGAATCCTGGGGGGTGCTGTCATCCTTGCCGGCTTTTTCATGATCCTGTTGCCTGCCCATCCTTTCTATCTTGATTATCGAAATGCCCTCCGGGGATTGGCTATCGGTGTTGTGGGTGGGATGATCGGCCTTATTCTTATGGGTAGAGTCCTGATCCGGACCAAGTTTTGGCAGAAGATAACCTTGCCCATCAGTGAAAGGAGTTCGGAGGGTTACAACACATCCATCGGACTTGAGGATCTACGTGGGGAGAGAGGGGTTGCGGTGACCGATCTCAGGCCTTCAGGCTGGGTGACTGTAGGCAACCAGAAGATTTTTGTCGTGAGCGAGGGCGAGTTTATCTCAAATGGCGGATCCGTGAGAATCTTGACTGTAGACGGAAATCGTGTGGTAGTGCGAAAGACAAGTTCGTCGGAAGAACAATCACAATTAGAAGGAGGATAAGATGTTTGTATCCGTATTTACACTGATTCTACTCATACTTGTCGCCGTTGTACTCCTGTTGATTCTTTACTACGTGCCACTTGGATTGTGGATACAAGCCGTTGTATCGCTTGGTCTCGGTCGGATTACGATCGTTGATCTCATACGCATGAGATTGAGGAGAATTCCCCCTCGAACCATTGTGGACGGCATCATAAATCTTCACAAAGCGGGTCTTGAAGACATCTCAACAGGTATGATGGAGACTCATTTTCTGGCGGGAGGTAACGTACCCCATGTGGCGCTGTCCCTTATCGCCGCTGACAAGGCAAAGATTCCCCTCAACTTTACTACTGCCACTGCCATTGACCTGGCTGGGCGGGATGTAAAAGAAGCGGTTCAGACATCCGTCTACCCGAAAGTGATCGACGCTCCAAAGGACGGGACTCTGGCGGCCGTTGCCAAAGACGGCGTCGAAGTGAAAGCCAGGGCTCGCGTAACGGTGCGGACCAATATCCCGGGTCTGGTGGGAGGGGCCACCGACGAAACCGTTATCGCCAGGGTTGGAGAAGGGATTGTAAGTGCTATCGGTTCATCAGATTCCTACAAGAATGTGCTGGAAAACCCCGATTCCATCTCGAAGAAGGTCCTGGCCAAAGGTCTGGATGCAGGAACGGCATATGAGATCCTGAGTATTGATATTGCCGATGTGGACGTGGGGAGAAACGTGGGTGCCCATTTACAGGCTGATCAGGCAGAAGCCGACCTCCAGGTCGCGCAGGCCCGTGCGGAGACCCGCCGGGCGATGGCCGTGGCAACGGAACAGGAAATGATTGCCAGGGTGGCGGAAATGAGAGCAAAGGTGGTAGAAGCGGAGGCAGAAGTTCCCAAAGCGATGGCCCAAGCATTCCGTGAAGGGAATCTGGGTATCATGGACTACTACAGCATGAAGAATATTCAGGCGGATACAGGAATGAGGGAGTCCATATCACGCGGCGGGAAGAAAGAAGGTTCGGAAGGTTCGGAAGGTTCGGAAAGTGGCAAAAAACGGTAAGCAAGAATGGATTTTAACTACTGGATCATACTGATTGTCATTTACCTCATCTCCCAATGGGTGAGGAGAAGGATTCGCGGCCGGAAACCAAGACAGGCCAGAGAACCGGTTCCTCACCCGGCTGAGGGTGAGGAGGAAAAGGGAGAGAAAGGATTGCCTGAATGGTTCAGAGAGCTCGGGTTATTGGATCTTGAAGAAGAGGAAATGGAACCTCCTCCGGCTCCTGAGATTCCTCCTATGGAACCGGAGGAAGAAGTAGCCCATCTGATTCCAGAGGAAGAACCCCCGTCCCCGGAGCCCGCCGTTGGAGAGTTACAGCGGACGGCGCCGGGAAAGAAGGAGAGTATCCCGGGAGGCCCGTACGGTGATTTGATCTATAATCCTGAAAGTCTGAGAGATTTCATCGTTATCAGAGAGATTCTGGGACCTCCTCGGTCCATCCATCGCTTCAGTCCACGCGCCCGATAAGACTGGGTCAGACGAGTGCACTCTCCTGTCCTGAATCCCGTATGAAAAGGCATGCAGTGTCACAGATTTGGGCCAGGGTGTGAATATCGTCGATATTGAGATCGGATGACATCCCGAACATGTTCAGATCGGCTTCAGGAGCCCGGGAGAGGATTTCGCCGAAGTTCCCATCAAGAACGAGTTGTTGCACATCAACTGGCAGTCTGCCCCGGTGAGCAATCTGCCTGAGTCCCACTCTGGCTTTCTTGATCTTTTCGGGGGAATCCACCGCCCGGATTAATCGCAGCTGACCGTTCCAGTTCCTTTCCAGTTGAAGGGCCGTAAGAAGTGAAAGGTTGCGGTTGGGACTGCCGCCCCGCAGCCAGAGGTTAACTGTTTTTTCGTCACCGAACCCCTTTTCTGAATGTCTGCTGAGCACGATGATTCCCAGTTCCTCCCGAACAGCGATGGAAATGAGTTGTTTCAGGTCTTCGTCCTTTTCAGGGTCGGCACTCATGGACAGAAACATCACATTGGGCGGTAGTGGCATGTCCCTGAGTGCTTGAGTTACGATACTGACTCCTTCCAGAAAGTGATTGGCATCGATCACCGTTGTGGCAGCCAGAATACCTTCTTCTTTTAACGGCTGAACCAGTTTTGTGAGGTCTTCTTCCACCTCTTCAACGGGAATCGATGGCGGTTTTTCCTTCTCCCCCCCGAACAGAAGGCTGACCATCTCGTTGACTCGAGCCTTCACTCCACGGGTATGGATTTTCACGCTGAGCACACGGACACTTCCCCTTGGGAAGACAATATCCCGGATGAAATTCATCCTCTTTTTCCAGTATTGGGGATCTTCTACAGGAACCATCAGATTGGGCTTCCAGGTTTTTGCCGTGTAGGGCATCAGGGATTCCATCCGCACGGCCCACTCGGCGATGGCGGTAAAGATTCCGGCCCGGACGTCACCCCAGGGGGCGGTATGTCCCAGCCGGACCTGCCAGACATAGACGAAGGCGATGACGACCATTGAAACTGCGGCGAAGACAGGATTGATGAGAAACATGGCCACAAAACTCCAGACCGCCCCTATAAAGGGGATCAGCAGAGGAATGTCAAAACTGGGGCGGTAGGAAGGAATGCCGATCTTTTTTTCAATAAAGACGGCGGCATTGATAGTGCCGTAGGTAATGAGGAAGAACATGGTCAAGAGTGGCGCTATCGTATTGAGTTCGCCCAGGACCAAGCTCACCATAATGACTGCGGCAGTGAACACAATAGAGATTCGAGGCTCACCTTTTTCCGTGCGACGAGCGAAGTATTTGGCAAAGGGGACGACTTTGTTCTGGCCCAAGGCCATGAGAGTTCTTGGGCCGCCCACGATGCTTCCGAGAGCTGAGGAAAGTGATGCTCCCAGCAGTCCCCCAATGACCACATAGCGCCACCTTGCCACATCGATCATGACGGTGTAGTTCGTGAGCAGCATCTCCCGTTCAACGAACCGGTCGTACCAGACGGCCAGACCAACATAAACGACGAGGGATATGCCGATCGCGGTGAGGATACCGATAGGAAGACTCCGTTTGGGATTAATCAGATCGCCGGACATGGCCGCGCCAGCCTCTATGCCGGTCACTGCGGGAAAGAAAACGGCGAATACCATCCAAAAAGGCGCTTCTTCGAATTTGCCCCACATGACAACTTGGGGATTGCCGTCGCCCTGCCCCAACAGCAGGGATACGAGGGAGGCCGCGATGACGGCAAGAACAATATAGTGTATCTTCAGGGCCACCTGGGCGCCGATATAAGAGACAATCAGCAAAATCACCAGAACAGCAGTCTTTACCAGCATTGGATCGTGCTCTGGGAAAATGGTGAGCCATCCTTCGGCGAATCCCACGATATACATGGCCGCTCCCAGGGTCAGGGAAAAGTAGAGAGGAATGCCCACCGCACCGCCGATCTCCAGTCCCAGAGACCGTGAAATGATGGAATAAGAGCCACCCGCACCGATCTTAATATTGGTGGTCATGGAGGACATGGCCAACCCGGTGGTGATGGTAACCAGTTTCGCCATAAGGATAATGATCACGGCCCCTGCCAGACCTGCATTACCCACCACCCACCCGAGCCTCAGGTACATGATAACCCCCAGGATAGTGAGAATGGTGGGAGTGAACACACCCTGGAAAGTGCCAAAGCGTCTGGGTATAGACATGAAAACTCCGGGGGAGCGCAGGTCCTAGATAACGAGCCTGATCGTATGTCTGCTGTTAAACAAACTCATTGTATGTCACGTCAATCTGGTTCATGAGATCTTCTTCCGTACCGTCATTATCCAGAACGAAATCGGCCATCTTCACTTTCGATTCTTCGGGCAGCTGGAGATCCATCCGCTTCTGGATTTGTTCCCGGGTCAGTTTGCCTCTTTTAAGAGCCCTTTGCATTCGGAGACCATACTGGGCTGTGACGACAACGACATAGTCCAGGTGCTGGTCGAGTCCCGATTCATAGATGAGGGCCGCATTGACCACGAAAACGGGTGCTTCCTTTTTTTTGTTTTCGGCTTCATATCGGGCATCGATTTCGTCAAAGACATACGGGTGAATAATGGCATTGAGAATGGCCTGGGTTTCTTCATTTGCGAAGCCTTTTATGGCGAGTTTTTTTTCACTGATGGTTCCATCAGGATTGAGAATGTCGGTACCGAATTCCTGGATCAGGTCTTCCTGGACTTTCTCGTTCTCCCGGAGAATTCTTTTCGCCTCATAATCAGCATCAAGAACATAGGCGCCCAGTTCTCCCATCCTTTTGGAAACCACGTCCTTTCCACTTCCAATGCCACCCGTGATTCCTATGCGCAACATCCTAACTCCCCAAAATCATTTTGGAATTACGCGGATAATATTGTCGGTTATCTCTTCGACAGTTCCTTTTCCACTGATTTTTTTCAGGAGCGAATTTTTCGAGTAATACTCCATCAACGGCTCGGTCTGCCGTTGGTATACCTCAATTCTTTCCCTGATCACGTCCGGCCTGTCATCATCCCTTTGATAAAGCTCTCCTCCACAACGATCACACACCCCATCTATTTTGGGAGGATGATGGATGACATGGGCGATGGTGCCGCAGTTGCGGCATGTGCGGCGGCCCGAAAGTCTCTCAACGATAGTTTCCATATCCCCCTCCAGTGCAAGAACCGAGGTGAGCTCTTGACTGAGTTTTCCAAGAATTTGCTGCAAACCGGTCCCCTGGGGGAGGGTCCTGGGAAAACCGTCAAGTATATATCCGTCAAGCACATCCTTTTGTTCCAGCCGTCTCGTCATCAAATCGAGCATGGTTTCATCGGGAACCAGCCTTCCCTTGTCTATATAGGGTTTTGCCAGGATTCCCAGAGCTGTCTTCCGATCGATCTCACTTCGAAGGATATCTCCTGTGGAAAGGTGAAGAATGCCGTACTCTCCCGCAAGAATTCCTGCCTGTGTTCCTTTGCCAATTCCAGGAGGTCCCAACAGAACCAGTCGCATCTTCCGCTCAGCGATCAGAGCAACATACCCGCAATTGTGGCTGTCAGCCATGAAGCCAGCGCCCCGGCAGTCATGGCCTTTAATGCAACCTTGGCAAGATCCTTTCTTCTGTCGGGTGCCAGGGCTCCGATACCTCCAATCTGGATACCGATTGAGGCAAAATTGGCAAAGCCACAAAGGGCATATGAAGCTATGATGATAGACTTAGGATTCAATTGTCCGCTCATCTCCTGAAGGTGTCCGAATGCAATCAGTTCCGTGAGTACTATCTTTTCTCCCATCAGTGAGCCAATGGCAAATATGTCTCCCAAGGGGACACCCATGCAGAACGCAAGGGGAGAAAAAACCCAGCCGAGAATTTGCTGAAAACTCAGGTCCACAAGGCCTAACAGGTAGTTCAACGCCGCAACGAGAGCAACGATGGCAATGAGCATGGCTGCTACGTTTGCCGCGAGGCGCATTCCATCCGTCGCTCCCCGGGCCACGGCTTCCATGACGTTGTCATCGAGCTTTTTAACGTCCATTCTCAGGTCACCTTTTGTGGGTGACTCCTCCGTTTCCGGGTATACGATTTTGGCCATCACCAGGGCGGCGGGAGCGCTCATGACGGATGCCGCCATGAGATGTCCCGCTATGTTTGGCACGTCTGCAAGCCATTTGACATAAACAGCCAGGACACCACCTGCGATGGTGGCAAATCCTCCTGTCATGATGGCGGTGAGTTCACTTCGGGTCATGCTTTCAAGGAATGGCCGTATCACAAGAGGCGCTTCCGTCTGCCCCACGAAAATGTTGCTGGAACAGGAAAGGGTCTCTGAACCGCTGGTTCCCATGGTCTTCTGCATCCCCCTGGAAATCAGTCTGACCATAACCTGCATGAAACCGAAGTGGTAGAGAATCACCATAAATGAGGAAAAGAAGATGATAGTGGGAAGCACCTGGAATGCGAAAAAGAATCCCAGAGATTCCTCGGACCCCGGCCCCACGGCAAGATTGTTGAAAACAAACTTGGCTCCTTCATCGGAAAACTGAAGCAGCTTTCGGATAACTCTGTCGAAAAAAAAGAAAAGCGGCTTTCCCACGGGTGTCGCCAGGATGAAAATGGCGAAAAACCATTGAAGTCCCAGACCCCACAGGACAATTCTAATGTTTATCGCCTTCCGGTTATTCGATAGGAGATACGCGATACCCAGGATAACGGCAATTCCCAGCAGGCCTGTAAATCTCTGCAACTGGCTTATTTCCTAACTCATTGCAGGGGGTTCAAAACAGCTCCTGCACCGCGCCTCGTAAATATCCATCTCGCCGATGATGATCTGATCCACATCCTGACTTAGTCGTTGCGTGTAGTTTGCAGGATTGCCACAGATGACACAGATGGCAAGCGTCTTTGTGATATATTCGGCCTCGCTCAAGAGGGTGGGAATGGATCCAAACGGTTCCCCGCGGAAATCTTTATCCAAACCCGCCACGATAACCCGTTTTTCCTGGCTCGCCAGTTCCCTGCAGACCTCCACCAGCGCCGGCTCGAAAAATTGTGCTTCATCGATTCCTACCACCTGCGAATCCTCTGCCTTCTCAAGAATTTTACTGGAATTCTCCACCAGCTGGGATTCCATTTTCAGTTTAGAGTGCGAGACAATATAGTCTGAGCTGAACCGGGAATCAATCTTCGGTTTGAAAATGGAGACCTGTTGCCGGGCGATTTGGGCCCTGCGGAGTCGGCGGATAAGTTCCTCTGTCTTTCCACTGAACATACTGCCGCATATGACTTCAATCCAGCCCATTTCTTTTGGGGTGAGTGCAATCATTTGTATTATCGTCCTAACTCAGAAGCAGTGATCGGATTTTTGTCTGAATCAAGTCGATTGCCACACGGTTATCTCCCCCCTCCGGGATGATAATATCGGCATACTTCTTTGTGGGTTCCACAAACTGTTCATGCATGGGTTTGACCGTATCTAGATACTGCCGGATGACGTCGATGTAGGTCCGTCCCCGGTCTTTGATGTCCCGTGTGAGGCGCCGTATGAACCGGATGTCATCATCCGTTTCCACGTAGATTCTGATATCCATCATTTTGCGAAGGGGCCCATCGAAAAGTACCGTTATTCCTTCAACCACAATGGCAGGATGGGGTTTGATTCTCCCCGCTTCTTCGCGTCGCGAGTGAGTTGAGAAATCATAGATCGGTGCCTCTATGGGATTTCCATTCAGAAGCTCGGTCATCTGCCTTCTTAGAAGATCAAAATCAACAGCATCCGGATGATCGAAGTTTGCACGGGCACGCTCGTCAAGAGGAATATGGGCGAGGTCGCGGTAGTAGGCGTCCTGTTGAATAATGACAACCTTGCCCTTTCCCACTTCCTCACGGATGTTTTTTGCCACCGAAGTTTTTCCCGCACCGGTGCCTCCACCAATTCCGATGAGGATGCGCGATGTCATGAATTACCTGAAGGATCTTCAATCGGGCGGTCAACCGCTGCCAGGTTTCGATGATCAAACGGTTTTGGGAGCAAATCTCCGCTCATGACAGTTTCCCGCTTTCCATCCTCATCGATCAGGGTTATGGGGAGGTTCCCACACAAGTCCCAGATGATCTGGCGGCATGCACCGCATGGGGTCGCACCGTCCCTGGAAACTATGGCCATGGATTTGAATGAATTATGACCCCTGGCGACTGCGGCTCCGAGAGCCACGCGTTCTGCACATACGGTGAGACCGAAACTGCTCGATTCCACGTTGCAACCAGGCACGACCTCTCCATCCTCAGTCTCCACCGCTGCTCCCACTTTGTAGTTTGAATAAGGAGCGTGAGCCTTACCCCGGGCATCAATGGCGGCCTCTAAGAGTGGGTCCATCATGCTTTCTCAAAGGTAATCATTCTCAGGAGCCGGACAAGGATAACACCGGCCGCAAACCCGCCAATGTGGGCAAACCAGGCAACGCCTCCTGTCGTGTTGAAACCTATCATAGTGAAGCCGTTGGTCAACTGAATTAGAAACCAGAATCCCAGATAATAGACGGCCGGCAGACTCATAGTTGGACCGAACCAGAGAAAGAACGGCCACCAGGCGATTACTTTGGCCCGGGGGAACGTAATCATGTAGGCGCCCAATACGCCGGCAATGGCACCGCTTGCGCCGACCATCGGTAAGATAGAGGTCATGTCAATCATGACCTGAGTCAGACCGGCTGCCACTCCACTTAAAAGATAAAAGAGAGCGTATCGCCGATGACCAAGGACACCTTCCACGTTGTCTCCGAAAATCCAGAGAGACCACATGTTCCAGACCAGATGCATGATACCTCCATGCATGAACATAGACGTAAATAATGTGATCAGAGGGGAGCGGGGCCTGGCGTTGAGTTGAACCCGTTGTTTGACTATCTTGGAAAGATGCTGTTCGTGAGCCCGTACGATCTCCTCCTCGCTCACATTCGAAAAAGTGGCGGGTATCAATCCGTAGGATAAGGTCAACTGGTACCGGGAAACTGCATCAAACCCCAGACCCAGCTGAAAAAGGAATGCCAAAACGTTCAGAGCGATAATGGCAAACGTAACATAAGGAACGATGACGCGGGGATTCTCGTCTCTAAGGGGGATCAGCATTCCGACTAGTTCACAAAGAATTCAACCGTTTTGGAGGATAGATTCCCAACCTGATCGACAGCCGTGACTGATAGCGTGTGTTTTCCCGACTCCAGCGGTTCGTCCAATGGATAACGTACGCTCTTCTTGACAGGCATGTATTCGAAAAGTAGACGCCTTCCGTCGAGGTGCATCTTTATGGAGCCTTCCCCCTTTATACCCGCCAGCTTGTCTTCAATCCTGGCAGAAACCCTTTTCACGTCTTGAAAGTCGTACTTTCCTCCGTGGCCGGGGAATATGTCCCTGATGATCGGCTTGACGGTATCTTGAAGAATGGCAACGGCTTCCAGACTGTATACTGAACAATAAAACATTCGCTTCTTGTCCGAGAAGCGGGAAGGAAGGTACGTCCATCCTCTTTTTTGATCATAGTAGAATATGCCCATGTGGGCCGGCTCTTCAATAGATCTTGAGAGAGTGAGGGCGACTCTGGCTGAGTCCATGAGAGGTCTGTCGAATGGTTGAAGCTGGTAGGTATCACTCATGATCTGTCCCCCGTCCACCGGAACAGGCTGAACCACTCTTTCAATCCAGAAAGCCGTGGTGTCATAGAATGTTGTGGGAAGTGCCTGCAGAGAGCATCGGCCGTCAGGCGAGATGACTGCGGCTGAACCGTGTAGGGTAGAGAGCCTGGGCCTGAATTGAAATCGGATCTCACGGGTCGGTGATCCATGGATTGAGACGACGACATCTCTCACGTTGTCCAGCTGCTGAGGGCTCAAGGGAGTTGACAGAAAAGTTGTGGGTCGAATCTGTACCATGTTGAGCAGTCGTTCGCTGGCTGAGGTCCTGAGGACTACCTCGGGGGGATCTGAGAGGTAGCTCCTGGATTCCACCTGTAAGATCACGGATTTCTCAAGATGGGTGGTGGAAAAATCGATCTGGGCGTCTGTTGACGTCGTCTGTCGTATGCCTGCGGGGATATGAAAGGGATGGCTCACCGCTCCGAATCTGTCGACACCAATGAACTGAAGGATCCGGTTACGGGTCTCGGTCCTTGGCAGGTCAACCACCAACCCAACGGCATCCGGTCTTATGGAAATTGGCTCCACCTTCCGTTCAACGTATCCCTTTTCATTAAAGCTGTAACAGACGAGGTCCGTCACGGGAAAAGGACTTCCGTCAGGCTGGACCTTAACGGTCAGTGCCCGTGACGTCTCGCCCAGAACGGTCGCCTTGATTCTTATGGGAGGCGCATAGTAGAGAGTTCCAGTGATACGACTCACATTTTTCGAGTGATCGAAAACTCTTATGGAGACCCGGTGGTGTCCGGGAGCCAGCTTAAGCTGACCCCGGGAATTCTCCCGGATGAACTCCAGCTGGTCGCTGTGTGCCAATACAAACAGACGGTGGAACTCTCCGTCATTCAGCCGCCGGAATGAATTATCGCGCTCAATTTCAACCAGATGGGATTGAGGAAAATCGAATTTAAGGAATTCGATTCTGTACTGCTCAATACCGTCAATAGACAGGGCCGCCCCATGAATGTTGAAGACCCCCGGGAATCCTGTAATCTTGTCACTTGCCGAGATTTCGAGGCCCACGGTACCGAAGACATGTATGGTGTCAGGGAATTCATACTCTCCCGTTTGGGTGACTCGCAGGGGAAAGATCTGGGGAAGGGGACTCCCATTGACAACGGCGTCGCGGCTCAGGGGAACGACGGCCAGGGCCTCGGCCACGGGCTTGCGGCGATCCGGCACGGAAAACCCCGACGTCAGAGGATTAAGGGGATGCTGGGCAGAATCGCGTAGCTCAAAGTGGAGATGAGGTCCAAACGCATGACCGCTTTCCCCGGAATACCCGATGAGGTCTCCTTTCTTGACTGGGAGTTCGCCGGGGGCGAAATACTTCTCAATGGTGAAAGAATTCTGTCGCTCCTGTTCAATCTTGACGATATCGTTCAACAGAGGGAAAAACTTATCCAGATGGGCGTACACCGCTGTATGACCGTCGTCAAGTTTAAGGTAGAGAACTCTGCCATAGCCGGATGAAGAAACCTTGATGCGCCAGACGTAGCCGTCGTCCGCCGCACGAACTTCATGACCCGTGGTCCCTTCTGTTTTGACATCGATACCGGCGTGAAATCTGCGGGGACGCACCTCGCCGAAATTGGATGAAATGGCTCTTCCCAGGTCAACAGGCCAGGTGTATTCCTGAGGGAACAAAAAGGAGGCCGTACAGAAAAAACCTGCAAGGAATCGTCTGAGTATCTTCACGAGAAGTGTCGCCAACTAAAATCAATTTAGAAATGAGGTTGTGCACATTCAAACCTTTTTGTGAGGAGAGTATGCATGTGAAATCTTGTGGTGATTGTCCAATCCGAATACTACTCCCGAAACTTTCGTTTCTTAAACACCCCACACACTCTCGTGGGGAATTATCTCGACCGTGGCTTTGTTTCGCGCTTTTCTTATATCGTAACACAAGGACAGGAAAAAATACTTTCTGTTCACCGGAGAGATCGAAATCCATCAACAAACTGGCTATAACAGAACCGCAACTTTTCGCAGATTTCCCGGGAGGAGTGGGGCCTGGCGAGGATGAAACAAGAAAGGCGCTGTGGCCAGCGCCTCGAAACAGGGTATGCCCATGGGAAAAATTGGGTCCGTGATCTACGGTTTTTCCATCTGCTTCCGTTCTTTTCTCAGCTCTTTCAACTCCTCCCGAAAGGTATTCATTTCTTCTCTGAGTATTTCAAGATCTTCTTTCAAATCGAGGGGGTCATGTTCGCCAAGTCTTTTTGCGAAAAATCGCATGCCACCCCGTGGGGCCATTGACCTCGATTCGAGAGAAGCCTCGACTTTCTTCTTTCGGCCATCTCTGACAATTCTGATACTCACTTCCTCTCCGGCATCCTTGTCTCGAATGACCTCAGTCAGATTTTGAGTATCTTCAATTTCCTCCCGGTCCACTGAAATGATGACATCCCCCGCTTTTAAGCCCGCCTTTTCTGCCGGACTTTCCTCTACGACTTCACTGACCAGTACTCCGCCGGATGCCTTCACGTCAAAGTAGTCCCTCAGCTGCGGAGAAAGACGCTGTACACGGACACCCAGCCAGGTGGTTTTGCGGTGAACATCCATCTCCCTGAACATCTCAAATTCGTGACCGAATTCTTTCATAATGTCCAGGCTGTCCAGAGGGAAGGTAATCTTTTTGGTCTCCCCGTCTTTCACGATAACGAGAGTGCAGAGGCCGTCCTCAATCTCGCTCGTTACTCTCACTTCTTTTTCATCGTCCCGGGAGTCGCCATATTTGTAGACGAGGATCTCCTTGTCCTGTCCGAGAAGACCCGTCATGAACAGGAAACTCAGAAATAATGTGATCAATGGTTTCATCGTTTATCTCCTCCAGTTTTTTCTGATACGATCTCTCAGGAAGGGAAGTTCCAGAAAGAGGTGTGAATAAATATTCCTGTGCCATTTTTCCCGGAAAGTTCTAAATTGATATGAGGCAGGGAGCGAAATCTATCTTAGCAGAGGAGGTAATACGATGAAAAGGTTTTTGGTACCGGTCCTGGTTTTTATTGTTCTCGCCCCGACTGAAAAGGCGTTTTCCCTCTTTGGTGTGGGAGCATACTACGTGAGCGATCCCATTTCCGTGGCTGAGGGGACCGATGGCACAGCGCCGATAATGCTCGTACGGAACGGTTTTGATGGAGCCCGGGGCGGAGGCCTCTTCATTTACGTTGATGCACTGCCATTCATTGATCTTGAGGCAAACATTGAAACGGGATTCAACAAATACCAGTTCGAATTTGACAATGCCATATCGGAACTTCCCCCCGTCGACTTTGGCTGGGCGAGAGTGTCTACATATCTAACTGCGAGGAAAAAGGTTGTAGGTTTTGGCGTGCCGGTTTTGGGAGGTGCGAGAATTAATGCGGGGGGAGGATACAATTTTCACAGTTCAACCCCCCTGGCAGATCTTGACATGGTGAAAGAACTTTTGGGTGGAAACCTTACAGCGAGTTTTGAGGCGGATGATCTGGAGGATAATCTGGTTGACTATTTGAAAGAGAACAAGATTGACGGAAGTGGATTTCACCTCCAGGCCGGTATTCAGGCAAAACTGTTGACTTTGAATCTCTTTGTGAACTACAGGCTTACTTTTGCGAAGGATGTGGTTCCGGATGAAAGCAGTTTTTCGTCACTATGGGCAGGACTGGCCTTCGGAATGTAGACCGAGATCTAACAGGATGACATGTTCAGGGGTAGAGTGGTTCTACCCCTTTCTTTTTATCTCGAGAGGGGTTCCGCCAAGACTGCTGTCTTCACCCACTCCATGCTCCTCTTGCTTTCAGCATCCACGGCGCTGATTTTGACCACGTAGATCCCAATCCTGGCCCTTCTGTCCAGGTAAGATAATCCATCCCATGAGATCGCCCCCTCCGATCCTGTGGCCAGGTTTCTCGCCAATGTCCGGACATTTCTTCCCTCGCTGTCGAAGATGAGAACCGTGAGATAGGCCTGGCTGAATGGGAGACTGTAAGCGATGTGAATGACGTCCTGATAGCCATCGCCATCGGGTGAGAACGGGTTTGGTTCAAGTTTGATGGAACCGCTCGAGGGAAGACTGCGGATGAAAATGCTGTTCTGCGAACCGGGAGTCATTTTTTCCAGAGCCACACAGGTTCCCCAGCTCGATTCCGCCCAGGAATCGAGAACGGGATTCAGTTTTTCGAGGGAGCGACCGTGACCACCACCCCAGGAAGAGGTATAGGTGAGTGAGTCAATCACCGTACCTGCTGGTCCTAACAGATATAGGGCATCCCCGTCATTGTTCAGACTGGGAAAGCCATTCTCAGGTACCACCAGAATTCCGTCCAGAGGGAGATAGGGGAGGAGGGATGAATCTTCACTGATCACGGCGTAGCCACCAGGGGGAACAGTTCCCCCAGGCAAAATCCGCAGTGACCGTTTTCCGCTATCAGAAATCGCCCAGTTTGCGAGGGTCAGTTCCACATCGCCCAGGTTGAACAGTTCCATGAATTCGGGAACTCCTGTATCGGGTTCGTAGTGGATTTCGTTGAGAACAAGGAGGCGTTCGGTGAAGCGGACGATGAGCTCGTATGTGGCGGCGTTGTTGGCGGGATTGCCATCTCCCGGCACCTGGACCGCTATTTCCACCGTGTGAATCCCGGACAAAAGTGGGGGCAGTGTCAAAGCAATGGTAACAGAATCTTCCTCAGACAGATCGTCAACGGTGGTAAACGCAAGGCTCTCCCCATTTTCGGTCACCCGTAAGGAGCCGCCAAAGGATTCGGTCCCCAGATTGTAGACAATCACATACAATTCGACGGCTTCATTGGGATCAGGATATCTGGGGGCGTGCGTGATAGCTTCTTCACGGAGAGCGGCATCGATGGGATGTGGCGTCACGCTGTTCTTGAGGCCCGGCGTTCCCAGGGAGTCGCGGCTCGTTTCCCAATTGGAGGTACCACCGGGCTGATCCAGACGGCGACGCTCCAGGGAGAATCCGGGGGCTGAAATATTTTCCCAGCCACAGCGGTCAACGGTGTCCCCATTTTCATCAGTGAGAAACAGGGAATCCTCTCCACTCAGCTGATTGCCTATACTGGTGTCGTCCACTTTCACAATAAGAGCCGTTTCTGGAACCAGGTTCGCATAAATTCCTTCTTCCATGTCGTAGTCGCCTTCGAAAATCACAACATATGAGAGAGGGGGCAATCTTGTTCCTTTTCCTGCGTCCACCAGGCCGTCCGAGGACCACAGATCCGCGATTTTCCACTGAGCCAAATCGACAGTGTCATGAGAAGAAAGATTGAAGCATTCCACGAACTCGTTGGGATTATCGGATGCTTCCAGGTCGAACATGATTTCTGAAAGGACGACCTGAGCGCATATGGGAACGGCCGCCAGTACAGAGATAATGAGAGGTCTCACGACGAAAGGTTCAACGACTATTGAGAAATGAATCGATCTGGTTTCGGATCAAATCTCGTGCCTCTCGATAGAATGCAAGGAATCTTTCATTTTCACCCCACCCCCTGAACGGATCGGGGATGCTCCAGTGGATTCGTTCAACCTTGTCAGGGAAAACGGGGCAGCGTTCGTTTGCGGAATCGCACAACGTGATGACTGTATCCAGCCTCTGATTCAGGTAGTCATTCACATGGTCAGAGGTATGATGGGAAATATCGATGCCCCATTCTTCCATCACCTTCACACTCATGGGATGGACCCGAGTCGGATGCGTTCCGGCACTGAACACTTCAAATCTATCCAATGCCAAATGCCGGAGAATTCCTTCCGCCATTTGTGACCGGCAGGCATTCCCGGTGCACAGAAAAAGAATTCCTTTCTTTTCCGTCATAGTTACCCATGAATTTTACGAAGTCCCGGTCCAAAGTCAACGGGAGGATTCTGACACAACAAATGACACCCCAAATGACACACATTTCCATTGCATTATTAGCGTGGAAAATGTATATTAGATAAGGAGACAGAGATATCCATTAATACTCTATTATGAGGAGTTACGAAGTGGAATTCTTCGCGAGACGGCTGAGGCATCATCTCAAGACTGTTACA
Source organism: Candidatus Neomarinimicrobiota bacterium (assembly GCA_036476315.1). Classification (NCBI taxonomy): domain Bacteria; kingdom Pseudomonadati; phylum Fidelibacterota; species Fidelibacterota bacterium. Next base: position 18,277 of record JAZGBI010000041.1, read on the forward strand.
GTCTCACTGTTTGGAGTTTTGTTCCTTGCCCTGATTGGATTGAATTCCATGGGGTGTGAACCGGAAAAAGAAACTGTTGAGGTAGAGGTTTTTGACACTCTCATGGTGAGTGTGTCAGTGATACCCAGTCCCGATTCGGTGGCCGTGGGCGGCAGCGTCACTCTGACGGCTGAAGTCACCACTGAGCTTGAGGTGGGTACCCTAAGATTCTTTTGGCATGCCACCGATGGCACTTTCGACGAAGACGAGGGAGACACGGTGATTTGGAAAGCACCGGGTGAGGAAGGTGCTTACACAGTGACTGTTCATGCCACGGATGGAGAGTACATAGGTATAGGAAGCGCGGCCATTGGTGTGGGGATGTACGCGCCCACTGTGACACCATACTATGTCGGTTATGCGGAATGTTCCACCTGCCACGGCGAAGCGGACATATCGGGTGCCGGATACAGCATCTATGATGCGTGGACAGAAACGAACCATTCTCATGCTTGGACGACGCTTCAGGAGAGCGGTCACGCCGCGTCGTACTGTTTCGGGTGTCACACAGTCGGATACGCCGCCGGTACGGGCACGGGTGACGGAGGCTACGATGAAGCTCCCATTGCGAAGTTTGAGAATGTCCAGTGTGAAAACTGTCACGGACCGGGATCGGATCATATCTCCACTCTGGACAAGGCCAACATAACTGTTACCTATGAGGCTTCCATGTGTGGAAGCTGTCATACGGGACCTCATAATCCGACCTACGACGAGGAGTGGATAAATTCTCCTCACAACTTTGATCCAGCGACCGCTGCCTCTGGAGCATCCGCCGGCGCCGGTTTCTATGCCAGCTGTCAGGGCTGTCACGAGGGTGTGGCCGCATCCATCCGCCTTGCCGGCGATCTGGACGAGTTCTATGGTGGAGGCACAGACTTCTACCCGGACGCTAGTCGCCCGGATACGACGGAAAGGTCCCTGTCTGCCATCACCTGCGGCGTCTGCCACGACCCTCACAATGCCACCAACGACCATCAGATTAGAACCGTGGAAGATGTCTATCTGGTAACCGCAAACGACGAGAGTCCTATCGTAAGCGACGGAGGAACGGGAAAACTGTGCATGCAGTGCCATCACGCCCGGAGAGCCGCCGAAGGACAAATTGAAGAGGGATATGCCCACTTCGGCCCTCACGCCAATCCTCAAGCTGACATGCTGGCTGGTAAGAGTGCTTACCATGATGTGGCAGAATCCGGTTTTACATGGGCCCAGCCGTCGCATCTCTACGTGGAGAATAGCTGTCGAACCTGCCACGTCCACATGATCCCGTATGGCGAACTTGGAGACTTTGCTGTCACCGGACACAAGTTCGAACCCACTGTGGAGGCGTGTCAAAGATGCCATGGCTCGATCTCAGAATTCACTGACATCATGGCTCTTGAGGACTTTGACGGTGACGGAGATGTGGAAGGCGTTCAGGATGAGGTGGAGGGCTTGTTGAAACTTCTTGAGTCGGCCCTGGTTGACAGTTTCGAAGCCCTTGGATTCGGTATCGATGCCCAAGCCGAAGACTTCGACCTGGCACACTATCTGGGTGATGTAGACTCGTCTACAGTGGCCATGCGTGAAGCGGGATACAACCTGGTTTTCATTGAGGACGATAAGAGTCTGGGGGTGCACAATCCAGACTACGCCGTGCAGCTGCTGCAGCAGAGTTACAGGCATCTCACGGGAGACTATCCAGCGAATACCGTGGTTCATCTCGGTGATCTCAGGGTCGCCGCCCGCTGGTAATCATCTAACCCGTCCTAGAACACTCCAGAGGAGGATTAATCCAGGAATGGATGCATCC
>JAZGBI010000042.1 GCA_036476315.1 Candidatus Neomarinimicrobiota bacterium
GTACTTTTCTGCCTGCGAAAAGTACGGAAAGAAACAAGCTCGAGATTGCCATACGAGAAGAATCTGAGGGTAGGAGAGTGCAACTGCCACAAGTTCCAGGGGTAGCATCCAGATTGGACAATCGCCACAAGGTTTTACATGCTTCCTCTTGCATTGAGAAGCCTATCATTCTAATATATAGTACTTCATGTTCTTTAAGAATCGCCGGAGAGTGAGAAATGGTTGGAAAGGAAGAGATAGACTATTAGCTTGACCTATTCATCAGCCGCTGAGTTCGGGAAGACACTCTAATGATTTCAGCCTGAGTGTTCGAGTGTTCATGTGTTTAGGAAATAGGAAAAAGGAAGAGTTTACAGGACCCAAAAACTCTAGCAGTTTGGTACCTTAACCTTTGAAAAGTCAAAGACTTGAACACCTTAACACCTAAACACTTAAACACCTGATCCTCGGTGTTCTTTGTAGCGAATAATTCAAATTAGTAGACACGAGGGGAGATACTCATGAGTCTTATCCGAAGACAATGGACGGCGCAGGCTGCAGATGAATGGGGAAAGGAGGACTGGATTGCCATCGGACTATCGGTTCTTTCCTATTTCACTTTGACAGTTGGCACAGCTCTCTCTTTTCTACTCATCCCAAGCGGTTTTGTTATTCTGGCTTTCGGGATAGGTGCTGCAATACTTATGTACTGGGTAATAGATCCCAAACTCAGGACCATTTCTTCTGAATATGAAAAAAAGCAGAAGGATTATTTGCGAAAGCTCGAGGAGATTCAAGAATGGAGGTCTGATCAATGAGGCAGGGTTTTGCGGTAGTAATCGGAATGTCCATAGCTTATGTAGCTTCCTTCATCGGAATGATATTTGCCTATTTCTTCTACAAGAAACACGAGAGGAGATCCAGATCCGATGAAGGGTAGTGGGATAATGTGGGTTGTGTTATCTGAGGGGCGTATCGGGCCGCCCATCCTGGGCGTGATTGTCCCGGCAGTCATTCTTGGCCTGTCCTTTTTCTTGACGTACCTGCTGGTTAAGCATTTCAGCAAGCACTGAGCAGACAACTTGCATAAGGTGAGCGCGTGATTTCATTTGAATTTCTGGATTGGCTCTGGTTGGTACTATTTGTAATACTCATGGTATCTTTTGGGGCCTATTTCTATAAGCTCGGCAAGCGTTCAGAATCGGACTTTTTTCTCGCTGGCAGAGGCCTGCCCTGGTGGTTGCCTGCATCGTCTGTATACGCAACTCACACGGCGACGGATACGCCCATCTGGATAGCGGGGATTGTTTACAAATATGGTCTTGCCGGGCTCTGGTATGCTTTCTTCTCGGCCTGGTGTGCCATTAGTGCGTTTGTCTCTACTCGCATATTCCGACGCTCCCTTGCTTACGATCAGGCCGAATGGCAAAGCCTCCGTTTTGGTGGGCTGGGATCCGAAATGCTGCGTGGCTGGTTCGCAGGCTGGCAGGTGTTCATGAATATGTTCGTTCTTGGCTGGGTAGGTATTGCCATGGGTAAACTCTGTGCCATGATTTTTGGGTGGGATTTATGGGTGGGACTTGTGTTCTTCACCAGCATTGGTGCCATCTATGTCCTCATGGCCGGCTATTGGGGTGTGGTCATGGCCGATTTCCAACAGGGGATCCTCGCTCTGCTGATCATTGTTATTGTCTCCATTTGGGGTGTGATTGGCGCAGGTGGACCGGAGGAAATTATTTCCAAGCTTAAGACGTATAACAGCACCTGTGAATGGAAAGTGCCCGAAAACCTTGGTCCTGGTACAGAAGCTCTGGTGAGAATCACTGATCCTGAGAGTGGCAAGGTCTACGCAAGAAGTACTGACCCCTTCCGCATTTCCACTGCCAAAGACGATGAACTCTTTGCGGCAACACAGCAGCGGGTACGCACTCTTGTCACAACGGAGGTTCCCAAAGGATTGAACGATGTCAAGATCCTATTCCCCACGACAGAAGATGTCGTATTGTCTGGGTATGGGTACACCGTTGTTTGGACAGCAGGGAAAACGGGCAAACTGGTGAATGTGGATTATTCCACGGATAGGGGTCAATCGTGGAGCCGAATTGACGAAAATCATTTTGATGGACAGAGCTGGCGCATCAATCCTTTCAGCTTCACCGGCAGGTTTAAAGGTCAATTTCCGGTGGCATGGTTCGTGACAATGATGATTATTGCGGTAATAGGCGGATTTGGGATGGGAACGAGCATCGATTGGTATCCGGAAGCGCAACGAATCCAATCGGCAAAAACCGTTCGTGACGCATCTTACAGTATCTGGGCAGGATCGGCCTTGGTCCTTGTTCGTAATTCGATCTGGGCTGCTGCCATAATAGGCTTTTTTGTTCTTCATCCACACATTGGCCAGAGCAGCGAATATGAAATGGCTTGGTACAGGGTAGGTTTCAAATTTCTCCCCATAGGCATGGTTGGGTTTCTCTTTGCGGGTATTCTCGCAATCCATCTGTCCACGGTCTCCACACACTTAAATCTCGGCGCAATGTATGCGACGCGAGATTTTTACCACCACTATGTCAATCCCACCGCCAGTGATCAAAAACTGGTTCTGGTGGGACGGGTCTCCACCTTCGTCATCCTGATTGGATCATTTGCATTTGGCGTAATTATCGGAGAGGAAATTACTCAATGGCTAATATTTGCCATCTGGATCATGGCCGCAGGAGTCTGGTTGCCCAATATTCTGCAGGTAATCTGGTGGCGATTCAATTCATGGGGTTTCTTAAGTGCCTGGATCGCTAACCTTGGGCTCAGCTGGCTGGTCGTGTGGATACTTCCCCGGTTCGGGATAATACCAGAATTGCCAGACTATGTGCAGTTTTGGATATTGATTGTTCTTAATGCCATGATATATCTGCCCGTGACCTTTTTGACCAGAAAGGAAGATATGGATCACCTTGTTTCCTATTACGTTATGTCGCGCCCAATTGGATTCTGGGGTCCTGTCAGACAAGAAGCTATTAATCGGGGACTGATTCAGGTTGAAACTACCAAATGAATTGTTCGCCATGAAGAACACCAAGAAAGAGGTGTTTTGGTGTTAAAGTATTCAAGTGTTCAAGTTCCAGGGTGTTGGAGTGTTTGGATTTGTGGGTCCTGTGGGTATTTCTTTTTTCTTAAACACCTGAACACACGAACACATGAACACTCAGGCTGAAATCATTAGAGTGTCTTCGCGAACTTTACGGCTGACGAATAGGTCAAGCTAAACTCACGACTTCTCCCATCGCAGCATTCAGAAAATCAGAAATGAACACTATTCATGATTATGGCAAATGATACACACTCCTCGAGACTCTCATATTCTTGACCCTCGGGAGAACAATTCCGGTTAGTATTCCACTAAACCGACAGTACAGGCTGATAAATCGTCTCAATGGGTTCCGAGGGGAAAGGCTGTAAGCCATGCCCGGGCGTTATCGAGGTTGTCGGTACGAAGAGTATCGGGGTTGTAGCCCCGCTCCACACCTAGGTAGTACCCCAGCAACTGGAAAACAATGGTCGCGAGGGGCGGGAAGAGCATTTCATTTGATTCGCCTGGCACTGAAATAAGAAAGTCCGCATCCTGGGTGATGGTCTCGTCGCCCTCCGCCACAACAGCTAAGCCCCGTGACCCTGCTGCCCGCCCCGTTCGCAGCGAATCGTGTAATCTCCGATAACTCTTCCCACGTGGGGCGATAACCACCGTGGTTACCTCTGCTGACAACAATGCAATGGCATCGTGCGGATACTCTGCTGGCCGATAGGCCTTGCACACCATACTGGACTCCTCCTCCACCTTCAGCGCACCCTCCCGAGCTGAGAACCAGTTCGGTCCGCCACCGACGAGAAGCAAAGCACTTTGGTCTTTCAAAAGGTGTGCAATCCGAGCTATGTTTGGATCCTGCTTTTCCAGGAGTTTACCAGCGACTTCGGGCAACGCTCGTATGGCTTCCTCCAGCTCTTCAGCTTGGTTGTCAGCCAATGTACCATCACGCCGTCCCAGCTCCAGGGCGAGTTGGTACATCATCATCATTCTTGTCGTGATCACCGAAACATCGGGTCCACATTTCTGGCCTGTGAGGAAACTGACACTTTCATGGCAAAGGTCCTCCAAGGCGCTTCCCGGCGTGTTCGTGAGACCCACAGTGAACAAGTCCTCATCATTCGCGCGGCGCACGGCATCGAGGGTTTCAATACTCCCACCAGTAGCGGATTGGGCGATCAAGGCTGTCTTTCGCGGTACCTTCTCCCAGTAGTTCGCAAATTCCAGTGATTCTAAGCTCTCGGTGGTCAGGCCTGTCCAACGTTGGAAAACAAATGCCCCCAGTATTGAGTTAAAATATGCCGAGCCACATCCTGTGAAAATCAGGTGCTCAATCCCCTTATCAATCATTCGCTGAGCCAGGTCGCCAAATTCTGGTTGCAGCTCTAAGACGCGCTTCATCAATTCTGGTTGTTTTCGCACGTCTTCGATGAGGAAGTATGGATGACCGCGACGAACATCATTTGTGCCACGAATAAAAGCCCATAACGGCAGTCGCTCTAGTTCCTCCCGAAGCCATGCTGGCATCGGGTCCTCAGCCGAAGGTCGGTCTACATTCGGATGTCGGTCCAATAGTTTTTGAGCCCATTCTGGTAGTTTTGTCTGCACTTGTTTTACTCCTTGACGAATTTCTGAGTGATCTCGCCCGTATCCTTATCTTTGAGAATGAGCTTCGTGATACCGCTCGGCATCTGTTCTCGTTTGATCAGCACCGACCCTTCGTACTCGGTAGGAGGGACACGGATCTGCTGGATCTGATCTGAGCCACGCCACATATCCAAGTCCACTGATTCCCATTTCTTGGACTTGGCGGACTGGTAGCAAGCGTCGATGATGGCGTTGACAACGTATCCGTCGTAGAAAGACTCCATCGGTTTCCCGCCGTTGTCCAAGGCATCAAACATATCGGCAAACATATGTGCGTATCCCAACTCGTTAACTTCATCACCCACTGGAAAGAGCCAGCCGGTTTCCCCCTCGGCCTTCTCGGCAACATAACCTTTGCTTCCAGCCGTGGTGAACATATCGAATCCAGTTCTCAGGAAGTGGTTGAGCCAGATGGTCCCCTCAGTACCGGCTATCTCATCTCGCAGATCCATGCCACCGCGGAAACCCCAACTCACCTCGAACTGACCGATAGCGCTGTTTGCAAACCTGATTAGACCAATCCCATGGTCCTCGGCCTCGACCGGATGAACCAGGGTATCTGCCCAGCACATGACCTCTATGGGTCTGATCTCCTTGCCTATGAATTTTCGTATGATCTCAATGCAGTGACAACCCATGTCCACAATGGCCCCGCCCCCTGCTTTCTCCATGTCCCAGAACCAAGCACTGTGTGGACCAGGATGGGTCTCGCGGGAACGCACCCACAAGACATCACCGAGTGCTCCGTTCTTGACGGAATCGTACGACTTTAGCGTTTTGGGCGTGTAAACAAGATCTTCCAGATAGCCATGGAATACTCCAGTTTTTTCGACGTAATCGAGCATTCGCTTGGCCTCGGCGGCATTGCGGCCCAAAGGTTTGGTGCATAGAACTGTCTTTCTTGCCTTGGCAGCTAACCTTACCGCCTCCTCATGCAGGTGGTTCGGCAGACCGATGACAACTGTGTCCGTCTCCGCATCGTTGATGGCTTCGGCGAGATCGGTCGTCCACCTTTGAATGTTCCACTCCTCTGCAAACTTCTTCGCCCGATGTTCGGTACGGGAGTAGACAACCTGCACCTTATCCCTACGCCTCTGACCGTGAAGTGTCATCGTGTAGAACATGCCGATCAACCCGGTACCCAGCATCGTAAGGTTATGTGACTTCTCCATTACAACTTCCTTTCCGCCGGAATCGACCCCGGAACAGATCTAACCTGGATTATCCACAGGATCTTCAGATTCGCCACGAGAACACGAAGGATCAGGTGTTTAAGTGTTCAGGTGCTAAGGTGTTCAAGTGTTAAAGTGTTAAAGTTTTTGGGTCCTTTGGACTTTCCCTTTTTCTTGTTTCTGAAACACATGAAGACACGAACACCTGAATACATGAACACTGAGGCTGAAATCACTAGAGTGTTTTTCCGATTTTGACCTAAGGTCAGTCAGTCTACGGGGTCCTTGACTTTGACCAAATAAAGTAAGTCTTATGGTTCTCAGAGATCAAGTCTTATCTTATGCTCGAATTCCGATACAGGGCAAGAATGTAGATTTTTTAATATCCCCTTAAAAATCAATCGTTTGTCGATGGGAAGAACCGTGGGAAGATTTATCTTGACATTTCATTATCAAATAGGTTAAAATTGCGCAGACTATGGTTCGACCGCCCTGATGGGCGTGCGTTTGAATCGTCCATAGGAATCAAGATCTCTTGCATAATCGAAAACTATTCTTCTTCTTCCCTTGTGTGGCGGCGGGAAATACCTGCCACTCACTTTCTGACCCCTTGTTTGGCCTTTTGAACGAGCGATGATGTTGAAACGGGCGAGGGAAAAACTCATTTCGGACAGGTATCTGTTACCAAAAGGAGGTACACAGTGAAAATCAAGACTTTCTTATTCAGTATCGTTGTAAGTCTATTTGTTGTTGGACAAGTATCGGCCCAGAACGGCGAGGTTTCCGGTCGGGTCATTTCCGGGGAGAACAGGGCTCCGTTGATCGGTGTGAATATTGTCATACAGGGCACGACTATGGGTGCCACCACGGACATCGAGGGTCTATACGTGCTGGAAGATGTTCCTTCCGATGCCATCCTCGTATTCTCCTACATAGGATTTGGGACTGAGGAGGTCCCCGTGGGTGGCCGGGAAGTCGTTGATCTGATTATGACGCCCCAGGCCCTTTCTGGAGAGGAACTCGTGGTCATTGGGTACGGCACACAGCAGAGGAGAGATGTGACCAGTTCCATTTCCTCATTGAAAGAGGGGAGTTTCACCCAGGGTGCAGGCACCGATCTTCAGTCACTGCTTCAGGCCCGTGTGCCAGGCGTGGTTATCACTTCAAACAATGGTGACATTGGAGGCGAACCGCTGATCCGTATCCGGGGGGGCACATCTATCACGGCAGGCAACAGTCCCATGATTGTCATAGATGGAGTCCCCATTGACAACAGTTCAGCAATTCCTGGCGGGACCGGGGAGGATATCAATGATGGTACCCGGGATAATCCTCTGGGTATGCTTAATCCCGACGATATTGCTTCCCTGGATATCTTAAAAGACGCTTCGGCTGCCGCCATTTACGGCGCCCGGGGTGGGAATGGTGTGATTCTGATCACCACCAAGCAAGGAAAACCCGGCGGCCTTAGCCTGACTTACAATGGCTATACGAGTTCTTCCACCGTTTCCGAGAAACTCGATCTTTTGACTGCCAAGGATTACCTGGATTACGCAGGGGACGTTGGCGCAACCCCTGAAGACGGAGGCGCCGACACTGACTGGCAGGATGAGATTTTCAGAACGGCCGTTACAAAAAATCATAGTCTTTCTTTCAGTGGAGGCACTCCACTGTCTCAGTACCGAGTTTCCTTGAACTATTTGGATCAGGAGGGCGTTTTGTTGAATTCCGAGCGGCAACGATATTCAGCTCGCTTGAATGTCAACCATAGAATGCTCAATGAAAAACTGCGTTTGACAATAGGGATTAATCCTACCTTCGTAGAGCGTCATAATACTCCGTATGCCCAAAGGGCGGGCTTTTTCGGTGGAGTTTTCACAAATGTCCTCAAGATGAATCCCACGTACCCGGTACGAAATTCAGATGGAACCTATTTTGAATATCCAACCACGACTATCCGGAATCCGGTTGCACTGGTCAACGAAATCGAAGATGTTTCCGAGGATATGCGGATCTTTTTGAGTACAACAGCAGAATACGAGTTCGTCCCAGGATTAAGCGGTAAGGTAAACCTGGGACTGGATCGGTCATCCACTACCCGGTCCCTTTATCAACCGAGGTCGTTACCCTATGCGGCAGCTTTCGGCGCCAGAGCCGATATCAGAAACAACGACAGGCAATCGGTGCTGTTTGAGTCGACTCTAAATTATCGAACGGATATGGGCACTTCGAACATGGAGGCTTGGGCAGGCTACACGTTTCAGGAGTTCGAGAATGGGGGGTTTGGAGTCACTGCCCGTGATTTTGTCACGGATGCCTGGTTAACCAATAACCTGGGAGGGGGAGCCGATTTTAATGAAAGGCCGTTCTCTTTTAGAGACGTGAACCGCTTGATTTCATTCCTGGGACGGGTAAATCTTAGTGTTGCCGGCAAGTATCTCGTCAGTGCCGCCCTCAGACGGGAAGGGTCTTCCCGATTTGGCGAAGGGAACAAATGGGGTGTTTTTCCTTCTGGATCCTTTGGCTGGAGACTGTCACAAGAACCGTTCCTGGATGGTATTGATGTTCTGAGTGACTTGAAAGTGAGGGTGAGTTATGGCATCACCGGAAACCAGGATATTGGGAATAATCGCTCCTTGGTTCTACTTGGCCCGGGATCCAACGCTGTTATCGGGGATCAGACAGTGACGGGTGTTTCCGCAACCCAGTTAGCCAATCCCGATCTGAAATGGGAACAGACGAGCCAGATTAATCTGGGAATAGACTTCGGTCTGTATCGGGACAGAGTTTCCGGTTCTATCGACATTTATACGAAAACAACCGAAGATTTATTGCTGGAGTTTGATGTTCCCCAGCCGGCAGTGGTTACCACCAGGCTGGATAATGTGGGAAAGGTGGAAAACAAGGGGATCGAGATCGCCTTGAATACGGTGAATATCTCCACCGAGGATCTGTTCTGGCGGACGAACTTCAATTTTGCGAGTAACAAAAACGAAGTCGTCAGCATGGGTCCTGACCCGGATAAGTTTATCGTCACCGGTGACGTCGGTGGTGCTGGGCTGAGTGGCGTACAGGCACAGATCATCAAAGTCGGTGAACCGTTAGGAGCATTCTTTGGTTTTAAATTCCTTGGATATGAAGACGGAGAAGAAGTACTGTCATCGGATGGTGGACCCCTAGATGATGGAAGGTTCATTCTGGGCTACGCTCAGCCGGATTTTACCTTCGGTATCTCGAATATGATAACTTACAAAAACATAGACCTCGGTGTCTTTATACAGGGTGTTCAGGGAATTGAGATTCTCAACAATACACGCCTGGAATACCAGCGGCCCTCTAATGTCGATAATAACATCAATCTCTTTGCAGGGTCCGTGGATGACGTGGAAGCCGGACTGGACTATCAAGCGGCGGTGGCCTACTCGGATCGATTCATTGAAGACGGATCGTTCATCCGGCTGCAGAATGTCACCATTGGATACACCTTAAGCACGGAGAGTTTCAGAAAGTTGCGACTCTACCTGAGTGCGGACAATCTGTTCATCCTGACCGACTACGAGGGTTTTGATCCGGAAGTCAACACCTATACCGGGTTGGCCCTGGGTGTTGACTACACCAACTATCCGAAAGCCCGTACCTTTACTCTCGGTCTTAATGTTGGATTCTGATACGAAAGGGAGATTTCAAGTCACACATAATTAATTAAGGAGCAATAACAATGAAAGACCATAGATTTCGCTTTCTGGTGCCGTTCCTCGTCATTTTATTGGCGTCCTGGAGCTGCACGGATCTGGAGGAAGAACCGTTTGGCGTGGTAACTCCGGGCAATTTCTATCAAACGGAGGGTGAATTAATCGCTGCGGTGATCCCTGTCTTTAATAGTCTCGGAGCGGCTTCGTGGGGTGACTATGCACATGTGCAGGCCGTCTCCTCGGATGCTATATTCGTGCCGACCCGAGGCGGAGACTGGGACGATGGAGGAATCTGGCGGGAGCTTCAGTTACATACCTGGACGCCCACCCTCGGGTTCCTCAACGGAGCATGGAATGGTGCCTATGGGGGTGTGGCGAGGGCCAACTCCACACTGGATGCCATGAGAAATTCACCTCAGAGTGAAACGGAACTCGTTAAAACCTTCATTGCGGAAGTGCGAGTTCTCAGGGCGCTTTATTACTGGTGGCTCATCGATCTGTATGGTGATGTGCCGCTGGTCACCGACGCCGCCACAGATCCAGACAATCCGCCGTCACAAAGTAGTCGAAAAGTGGTGTTCGATTTCATCGTGTCCGAAGTTAAAGATGCGCTGCCTGATCTCGAAGATTCCTTCGGGGCAGGGGGTTACGGCCGGGTAACGACAGGGGCTGCCAATGCACTTCTGGCCACGGTATACCTGAATGCCGAGGTATACACGGGATCGGAGATGTGGCAAGAAACGATAGATGCCTCTGACGAAATAATTGAATCCGGTCTGTATGAACTGATGTCTACTTTTGATGACGTCTTCGCGCTGGAAAATGAGGGAATCGCTAACACGGAGAATATCCTTGTCTATGCTACACGGCCAGAGGCCGGAGTTTCATTTATCCGCCACATGGCAACCCTGCATTACAACCAGATTCCTGCAAGTCCGTGGAATGGATTTTCCGTCCTGGCCGACTTCTATAATGCATTCGACGCCGACGATACCCGACGCGACCAGCTGCTGGTAGGACAACAGTTTGTGTTGGGTGGACCGAGCGCAGGCGATTCGGCATTCGATCGTGTAGGTGAGCCACTGGTCTTCACTGTGGATGCGCCCTTGATTGATGCCACCGAACATCATGGTGTTCGCATGCTCAAATGGCCCATCGATCCAGATATGAGCGGAGCGGATGGCGGTAACGATTACGCCGTTTTCCGGTACTCGCATATTCTGCTGGCAAAAGCGGAAGCCCAATTCAATTTGAACGGAGGAGGTATAGATCTGGTTAACCAGGTGCGGGAACGTGCCGGTCTTGATGCGCTCTCGAGTATCGATTCAGACGCTATTCTGGCGGAGCGTGGCTATGAGTTCGTGTGGGAGGGATTCCGTCGTCAGGATCTCATCAGAGCAGACAAGTTTCTTGATGCCTGGACCTTGAAAGATGCCGATGATGGATCGCATAGACTACTCTTCCCCATCCCGCAGATTCAGCGGGATGCAAATCCCAACCTGAACCAGAATGACGGGTATTGATAGTCGATTGATAAATCGCTGACACCTTATGTGTGAGCGGTCCCGATCAGTCGGGACCGCTCACTTGTTTTATACGGCTAATACTTCCTGCTCCAACGCCTTTTTTTCTATAAATTACCTTCCATCACGGCCGTGAAAGTCATCCCAAATCCTCTCGGAATCTGTCTCCTTCTGCTCTATTCATGCGGTGAAGAACGGCCAACGATTCAAATTGACACCCTGTTTACGTTGCTTCCAGAGGACTATACGGGTCTCAAATTCGAAAACAGACTGACGGATGAGACAGATTTCAATGTCTTTAAATACCGCAATTATTATAACGGAGGGGGTGTGGCTATAGGGGATGTGAATAACGATGGCCTGCCTGACGTTTACCTGGTGGCCAATCAGGGGTCAAACAAATTGTTCCTTAATGACGGTGATCTCCGTTTCCGTGATGTGACGAAACGGTCAGGGGTGTCTGGAACCCATAACTGGTCTACCGGTGTGTGCATGGTGGATATCAACGGCGACAGGAAGCTGGATATTTACGTCTGTAACTCGGGAAATATCAAAGGTGATAACCGGGCAAATGAACTCTTTCTTAATCAGGGTAATGGAGAGAACGGTGTCCCCACCTTCGTGGAAGCGGCTGGTGAATACGGAATCGACAATAGGGGCTTTTCCACTCATGCTGCCTTTTTCGATTATGACAGAGATGGCGATTTAGATCTGTACGTACTCAATAACGCCTTCCGGGCCATGAGCTCCTTTAATCTATCAGACAATTTGCGTCACGAACGGGATCCCCATGGGGGAGACCGATTGTATCGAAACGATCGCGAAGCTTCGGGATTCGTGGATGTTAGCGATGAGGCAGGTATCTACGGAAGCGTTATTGGATTTGGTCTGGGAGTGTCAGTTGCCGATATCAACAATGACCGCTGGTTGGATATTTATGTGGCCAACGATTTTTTCGAGCGCGATTATCTCTATATCAATAATCATGATGGCACCTTCACTGAAAGACTTGAGGAGATGATCCGGCACATCAGTCTTTCTTCCATGGGCGGAGATATTGCCGATCTCAATAATGACGGCTTCATGGATATTTATGCTACCGACATGCTTCCCGAAGATGATTACCGATTGAAAACCACGTTTGTTTTCGAATCTTCTGACTTTTATGACAAGAAGATCGAATGGGGTTACTACCATCAGTTGTCAAGGAATGTACTCCAGCTGAGCAACGGGTTTCACTCGGAAGGTCATATATCGTTCAGTGAAATTGGACTACTTGCCGGGGTGGCGAAGACTGACTGGAGCTGGGGATCGATCATTGTGGATCTGAACAATGACGGGTTAAAAGATATCTTCGTGTCAAATGGAATATTTCGGGATGTTACGGATCAGGACTACATCGCCTATTTGATGGAGTCAGAAAACATTCGCTCAATCTTGCGCGGCGACCGTATAGACTTTCCCGAGCTCATACGAAAAACGCCCTCCAACAGACTCGCCAATTATGCTTTCGACAATAACGGAGATCTCACGTTCTCTAACCACGCGGCGGAATGGGGATTGGATATTCCAAGCTTCTCGAATGGTACTGCTTACGGAGATCTTGACGGAGACGGTGATAATGATCTTGTCATCAACAATGTTAACCAACCGGCCTTTGTATTTCGAAATGAAGCCGATTCCCTGACCGACAACCATTATTTGAGAGTGGAACTGGTAGGGGAGGGAATGAACAGGTTTTCTGTTGGAGCGAAGGTTACGCTCAAATGTGCCAACGACCAGATCTTTGTCCTGGAACAAATGCCCATGAAGGGCTTTCAGTCCTCGTTTGACTACGGCCTCACCTTCGGTTTGGGAGTAAATGACCGGGTGGACACGCTCATTGTTGATTGGCCCGACGGGACTCAGAAAACCGTCACAGATGTGGCCACGGATCAGTTGGTTACCCTGTACCAGAGAGATGCCAGGTCCTCTACACCAGACCCACACTCCGACGGGGAACCGGTCTTCCGGGATATCACCCAGGAGTTTCCTCTCAAATTCCGGCATGTCGAGAATGAGTTCGTCGACTTTCACAGAGAACCGCTCATTCCACATAAATTGTCCACCGAGGGACCTGGAATAGCGAAAGGGGATGTAAACGGGGATGGACTGGAAGACTTATATCTGGGGGGAGCCAAGGGATCCCCAGGGAGATTAGTGATCCAGACCGGATCCGGAAAGTTCAGAAGTACCAGTGAACGGGTATTTCAGGAGAGCAAGATCTCTGAAGATGTTGACGCGGCATTCTTCGATGCGGATGGTGACGGTGATTTAGATCTTTATGTCGTCAGTGGAGGAAACGAGTACAGCACCCGAGCGCCCGCTCTCCTTGATCGACTGTATATCAACGACGGCAGAGGAAATTTCACCAGGTCCATCGATGCAATCCCCAGGTTTTACTCCAGCGGATCATGTGTGGAACCCGGGGATTTCGACGGAGACGGGGATTCCGATTTGTTCGTGGGCAGCCGGAGTATCCCCTGGAGATACGGGCTGACCCCAACCAGCTACCTCCTGCAAAATGACGGTGAGGGTCGTTTTTCCGTTGCAACAGAAGAATATGCTCCTGAATTGTCTCTTGTTGGAATGGTGACTGATGGTGAATGGATTGACTATGATAATGATGGAGACCAGGACCTTGTGGTAGTGGGGGAATGGATGCCCGTTACTTTGTTCCGAAACACAGGGAATAGACTGGAAGACCTTACCGGACAGGTAGGACTGGAAAGAACCAATGGATGGTGGAATTGTGTTGTAGTCGATGATCTGGATGAAAATGGGTACGTAGATCTTGTGACGGGCAATCTGGGGAGAAATTCCAAGATCCGGGCAACGGAGTCGGAACCTGCGACTCTGTATGTATCTGATCTTGACAGGAATGGGATAATTGATCAGATACTGTGCTATTACAAACTGGGAAAAAGCTATCCCATGCTCCTGAGACCGGATTTGGTGAATCAACTGCCATTCTTAAAGGAGAAGTTTCCCAAGCATGCCGATTATGCTGAAAAGCAGGTAATAGATATATTTACCGAAGAACAGTTGGGCAGTGCGGACATAAAAAAGGTCTACACGTTCGCCACCTCTGTATTCTACGGAAGTGAGGAAGGGAGATTTCAGGGGAAGCCGCTGCCAACTGAGGTGCAGTTTTCACCCGTCTATGCCATCATGACCAGTGATTTCGATGCCGACGGACGCAAAGACCTGCTTATGGCTGGAAATTTCTATGGTGTCAAACCACAGCTCGGAAGGTACGACGCAAGCTATGGCGCTTTGCTATCGGGAAACGGGGCAGGCGGCTTCGCCTCCATGCCAGTTCGCGAGAGTGGACTGTCGCTATCGGGACAGATTCGTGATATTGTTTCTCTCGAGTACGGAGAGAGACGAGAGGTGATTATCTTCGCAAAAAATGATGCTCCCATTCAGGTTTATGAGTTTGCAGCCAGATAATCCAATGAATCTGGCAGTCGTTGATACAGACCCGGATACGAGGGTGCCGTTGAAGGGCACGACGAGAGATCTGTTTTTCCTGGCATGGGTTCTCGTCCTGCTCGTGGGTGGTTGTGGAAAAAGAGCCGATATCGATCCCGAAATCGCAAGGCAGATGATCATCCATCGAAACCTCGGGTTGGCTTATCTTGAAGAGAACAGACTTTCAGAGGCGGCAGAAGAATTTCAGACATTAGTTAACATTGCGCCCAAGGAACCCCTTGGATACGCAAACCTTGGTCTGACCTACTTGCGCATGACGGGAGAGCTGGAACAGGCCGAAAAATGGCTCAAGGGTGCGCTGAGGCTGGCACCGGATGATCCTGAGGTTCGCCTCCTCATGGCAGAAGTGTATGAGTTGACCGATCGAGAAAGCAAGACAATCAAGATCCTTGAACATACGCTCAAGAGACATCCCAACCATGTAAGGACGCTCCACCAGCTGGCAAAATTCTATATCAGGACCCAGGGCTCGGGCAACCTGGAGAAGTCGGAGAATTATTTATCCAAGGTTGTAAGTGCACTGCCCGCGAATGTGGCGGCTCGCCTTCAGCTGGTGGAATTATTGCTTCGGACTGGAAAGCTCGGTCAGGCGATACAGCACCTGGAGACCGTTCGTCAAGTTCTTCCCCAATTGCCGGAGGGGTCGATGGAAATGGTCCAGGAGAGTCTGGATCATATGCGCGACGAAAATTCGAAAGAAGCACTGACTCTTACACTGATGGTCCACAATCTGGTGAAGCCCACTCCCTTCTACCAGGCGGCCATCACCGAGTTGAGGGGGATAGGTGGTGCAGTTACGGGTCTCCCCATCCGCCGGTTCAGTCGTGCTGTGTCGCTGAAAACACGGGAACAAACCGGCATTCCCGATGCCATGAGGTTTACGGACGTGACAATCTCAGCTATCCCAGATGGCCTTGAAATCGGTTCAACCGGTGAGGTGTCAGATGCGACCGATGTTTCTCCTCAGACCATCCTGGCTCACGGCGATTATGATGGTGACGGTGACCAAGATATTTTTCTCTCGCGGTGGCTTGCCGGAAAGCAAACCGGTCGGCAGTACCTGTTCACCAACGATAATGGCGTCTTTTCTGACATCGCCGCTGAAGCTGGAATATCCCACAAGGGGAGGGACCTTTCAGCAGTCTTTTCCGATTATGACAATGACGGCTATCTCGATCTATTCGTATGCAATACAGAGGGAGATAGACTATATCACAATACCGGCGAAGGAACATTTGAGGATGTGTCAACCCCAAGTGGAATCCGCTCGATTCCGGATGACCCGGACCGGATGGCGCTGTTTGCCGATCTGGATCTAGAGGGTGATCTTGATCTCTTTACCGCAACCACTTCTCAAAACCGGCTGTTCAGAAATAATTCTGACGGGACATTCACAGAAGTCACGGAGGAGGTAGGTATCAGTCGTGAGGTAGTTACCCACCCGGTGATCAATTACCGGGATGCCGGAATGGGGGATTTTGACGACGACGGGGATATGGATCTGTACGTGACAAGTACTGCGGGTGATAATCAATACTATGATAATCTGCGGCAAGGTTATTTCCGGGATATTACGGCACATTCGGGACTGCCGGGAGAAGGCGGATCCGGTTCAGTGGCCGTGGGGGATTTTGACAACGATGGGTATCTGGACTTATTCCTGGCCGGCGTGAAGGACGAGGGGCATTCATTGTTCAGAAACCGGGGCGACGGCACGTTCGAAAGGGATACACGTTCAGACAGCGTTTTTGAAAGTATCGAGGAAGTCACCCGCCTTGATGCCACTTTTTTCGACGCTGACAACGATGGTTTCCTCGATCTTCTGGTTGCGGGTATCTCACCCGGTGCGACCCGGAAGCATAACGGTCTCTGGCTGTTTTATAACGACGGAAATGGACAATACCTTGACGCATCCTCCTTGCTGCCGGAAGATCTGAAAGCCGGAAGTCAGGTTGAAATCGCCGATTACGACAATGATGGGGATCTGGATATTTTCCTGGCGGGTATTCATGATACCATCTACCTGCTACGTAATGACGGTGGCAATGTGAACAATTATCTCGTCGTCCGATTGGCCGGGCTACGCACGGGGAGCAGCAGGAACAACTATTTCGGAATCGGAGCCAAAGTAGAAGTAAAGGCGGGTACGCTCTATCAGATGCGGACGATGAGCGATCCTATTGCCCACTTCGGTCTCGGGGCCCACGACGGCGCCGATGTGGTGCGGGTGGTGTGGAGTAACGGGGTCCCCCAGAATCGGTTCAATCCCGAAAGAAACCAGACGATTCTGGAAAGCCAGGTCCTCAAAGGTTCCTGTCCCTGGCTGTACACTTGGAACGGTGGAGACTACGAATTTGTAACCGATGTATTGTGGGCCAGTGCCATAGGTATGCCCCTGGGTATCATGAGTGGGGAAACGAAATACGCCTTCCCGAACTCGACAGACGAATATCTGAGGATCCCTGGAGAAAGAGTGCGGCCCAGGAACGGAAGATACTCGCTCCAGTTTACCAACGAGCTGTGGGAAACACCCTATGTTGACCGCGTGAAATTACTTGTCGTGGATCATCCGGATAGTGTGGACATTTTTGTAGACGAGAAATTCATTCCTCCTCCTTTCGTACCGTTTCGTATCTATGCCGTTAAACGTAAACAACTTCCGGTCTCGGCGAGGGATTCCCGGGGAAAAGATGTTCTTCGGGAGATTTCACATCGGGACGGTGTATACGTCTCCAGTGCTGCCCCTGCCATGTATCAGGGAATAATGGAATCTCACGTCCTCGTTTTGGAGCTGGGCGATTTGTCCCGGGCCGATACTGTTTTCCTGTTCCTCCACGGCTGGGTATTCCCGACAGACGC
>JAZGBI010000043.1 GCA_036476315.1 Candidatus Neomarinimicrobiota bacterium
GCGCTTGAGTCTAGCCGACCGGATCTGAAATTCACCGGGATAAAGTTTGCTGAGAACCAGAAGCAGGGCGATTCCCGTTTCCACACTTTCAAAGGAACCTCGGTCGATCAAATTCGTCTCGATTCCCTCACACTTTATCCCCTCATACTTGGGGTGACTGGCAACACCGGGAAGATGTCTCGATGTAAACTCAACCGGCCTGAATCGTACACCGGGAAGGTTAAGATTGTTCATCTGATCCGAGAGCTCTTCACCATCGATCCAGGGAGCTCCCACCCAACGGAACGGATGGGGCGTGCCCCGTCCCTCAGAAACGTTTGTCGCCTCCAGGAGGACCATTCCCGGGTAGAGTATAGCCGTAGTTACATCGGGAATATTCGGAGACGGCCGAACCCAGGCGAGATCGGTTTCATCGTACCATTGATCTCTTTCCCAGGAGATTAGAGGGATTACCTCAAGAGATGGGCTGGAATCAATCCATTCTTCCCCAACGATCATTCTGGCCAGTTCTCCCGGGGTGAGTCCGTATTGCAGCGGAATAGGGTAGTAGCCCACAAAAGACTGGTAGTTCTCCTCGAGAGTCGGTCCACTGATTCGATCGCCGGTCAAAGGGTTCGGTCGGTCGAGAACAACCACCGGAACCCCCGCCTCACCGGCAGCTTCCATCACAAGACCCATGGTCGTGATGAAGGTATAGCACCTCGCACCAACATCCTGGATATCGTAAAGGAGAAGATCGATCCCTTCCAGCATTTCAGGGGTTGGTTTTCGCGTTTTTCCATAGAGGCTGAAGATTGTAGGTAAAGACTCTGCAGGTTCATCGTAGGTCACCGACTCTCCGTCGGAAACTTCGCCAAAAAGGCCATGCTCCGGTGAAAAGAGCGCGACAGCTTTAATCCTCTCCCATATCGGTACACCTTTGCGGTCAAGGCCTGTCTGATTTGTGACGATTCCAATGTGTTTCCCGGAGAGGAGTGTTGTACGGTTTTCGAGGAGGTTGTCAAGTCCTGTGAGCACGTGATGGTTCCTCTGAGATTGGGCGGTGAGGAGAATGAATAGGGTGGGGATCAGAAGAATACTCTTTCGTTTCATTCTCTTTTCATTTTCAGGTCTAACATCTATCCTCGTTTATTCACCAATCACCCACTAAGGAACGCGAAGAAACACGAAAATCCTTAAGGAGGTTAGTGACAAATGATTCTTCTGATTGTCCCAAAATGATTTCGAAGAAAAAATGATTTGCGAAGCATGCTCTGCATAAATTTATGTTTTTATAACCTTTGTGTCACTTGGCGTTCTTGGTGGCTAATACTTCGACCTATAGGATCAGTTGGCGGACGCTGATGATTTCCTCCATGCGGGCAAGTTTGCCCAGAGCCTCCTCACCTAAGGGCTCATCCAGCCGTATCAACCCAAAGGCCAGCTTTGAGTCGCTTTTCCGGCTCAATTGATATCCGGCGATGTTGATCCCGCTGTTGCCAAGGAACGTCCCCACCTTTCCCACTACGCCGGGGACATCTTTGTTATGAACGATAAGCATATTTCCCTTGGGGTTGACGTCCACGTGAAACCCGTCGTAGTAGATAACTCTGGGATGTTTGTCGGAGAAGAGACTCCCTTTCATTTTCAGGGAATAGTCTCCCGAAGTCACCGTCGTGGACACGACGTTGGCATAATCACTTTCACCGTGGCTGTAAGTTTCCTGGACCTGTATGCCGTGAGATTCGGCGACTGCGGCTGCATTGACAATGTTGACAGTGCTGCCGTGGATTTTCTCCAGAAATCCTTTTAGAAAGCCGAGGGTGACCAGTTTCACTTCCGTCAGCGTACCTTGCGTTTCCACTGTGATCTTTTCGGCCGCTCCCGGCACCAACTGCTGTTGGATGCTGCCAAGTTTCTCCGCTAGATCCAGATGGGGCTGAAGAGTGTCCAAAAGAGACAGATCCGAAATGGGAAGGTTGACCGCATTTTCTGCTGAGCCATCAATCAGGAAATTCCGTACCTGCTGGCATACTGCCTTCGTAACCCCGGCCTTCGCCTCCGTTGTTGAAGCTCCCAGATGGGGAGTGAAGAGAATGTTCCTGGCTGAAAGAAGGGGACTCCCTTTTGCTGGCTCGTCTTCGAAAACGTCCACCGCGGCACCTGCAATGATTCCCTCGTCAAGAGCCTTCCTTAGATCCTCTTCCACAATAATCCCGCCCCTGGCACAATTGATGATGACGGCAGAGGATCTCATGGTTTTCAGCCGGTTGATGTCGAACATTCTCCGCGTCGTCTCTGTGGCCGGAATATGAAGTGTCACAATGTCGCTCCTTTTGCACAGATCATCCAAGTCAACAAATTCCAGGTAGTCCAGTTCGTATCGATCCATTTTGACATACGGGTCGTATCCCAAGACCGTCAT
Organism: Candidatus Neomarinimicrobiota bacterium; assembly: GCA_036476315.1. Taxonomy (NCBI): domain Bacteria; kingdom Pseudomonadati; phylum Fidelibacterota; species Fidelibacterota bacterium. Next base: position 2,405 of record JAZGBI010000043.1, read on the forward strand.
CCCGAATGGACGAAGACGCTTGATAACCGCCGTGCCCACCTTTCCCAATCCCACGACTCCCAGTGTCTTATTCTGAAGTTCCCTTCCCACCAAAAGGTGTCGATCCCACCTCCCTTCTCTCAGGGAAGCGTAACCTTTGTGAACGTTTCTCAGAAGAGTGAGGGTGAGTGCAATCGAGTGTTCAGCCGCCGATACAGTATTCACCCCAGGTGTATTCATTACCACCACGCCGCGATGGGTTGCCGCTTTCAGATCAATGTTGTCGACGCCGACTCCCGCCCGGCCTATTACCTTCAACCTCTCGGCCTTTTCGAGTAGATCTGCCGTAACCGTGGTCCCACTCCTCAATATCCACCCGTCAGCTTCGGGAAGAATCCTCAGCAATTCTTCGCGATTCTCAAAAGAAACAGTGGCGACATCGATTCCGGAGTCACGAAGAATGGCTATCCCGAATTCATCGATGGGATCAGTGACTAGTACTTTCACCGCTCAATTTCCTCGATGGTCTCATCTATAGCGTCCAGCAGTTCGTCAATCTCGGTCAACTGAATGTCCCCCATGTGAGCGATGCGAAATGTTCTCTCTTTCAGGGGACCGTAGCCTCCAGATATCAGATAACCTTTCTCCAGGAGTCTCGCAAGCAAGTCTGACACCTCAAATTTTCTCGTATTGTCGATGCACGTTACAGTATCCGACTCGAAGCCTTTTTCCGCGAACAGACGGAAATTCTTGCGCGCCCACTGCCTCACGCGCTCTGCCATAAGGTTGTGTCTTCGAAAACGGTTTTCGAGTCCCTCGTCGAAAATGCGCCTCAGCTGTGTTCGAAGGGCGTACATATGAGGAATTGAGGGTGTGGTGGGAGTCTGGGACTTCCTGGCAAATTCATCCATGACCCGAAAATCGAAATAGTACCCTTTATTCGACACTCGGGAGCTCGCATCAAAGGCTCTCTCGGAAACAGAGCAGAGTGCGAACCCCGGAGGAAGAGCCCACCCTTTCTGCACGCTGGCAAGGGCCACGTCGATACCAAGTTTGTCCACTTCTACTTTCACACTGGCCATGGAACTCACCATGTCAACCAACAGAAGAACATCATCGAAATGGTGTGCCGTCTCGGCGATCTCCTCCAAAGGATTTGCCACTCCCGTGGATGTCTCGTTGTGCACGATTGTGATGGTGTCATAACGGTTGGATTCGAGGGCATTCCGAACTGTCTCGGGCTTGATGCTGCATCCGGGGTCCACTTCGAATGGGTCACACGGAATGCCGCAGGAGCGGGTTATTTCATGCCACCGCTTCGAAAAGGCACCGCAGATAAAATTGGCGCACCGCCTGGTCACTGTATTCCGTACGGCGGCCTCCATCAATCCCGTTGCCGAACAGGTGCCAAGATATACCCTGGAATCTGTGAACAGGGTTTTCCGGATTCCCTGGACTATTTCGTCAAACAGTTCTGAGAATTCCTCAGACCGGTGACCTATTGGGTATTCACTCATGGTCCGAAGCACCTCGTCGTGAACATGTGTGGGACCCGGAATGAAGAGCTTTGCCCTTTGCCCCCTGTTCATGTTCTCTCGAGAGAATGCATCACGAGCCCGGCCGGGCACTTCGGGTAGAAATAGGTCGATTTGGGAGGAAGAACGCCATCCTCTGACACAACAGAATAGAGAGATTCAATACCTATGGGATCAAACAGGAAGGCTATCTGGACCACCCCTCTTTCCACGTCGCCAAGACAGTCATCTTCCCGGGAATAATAGCGGACATCAGGAAGTCCCGGACTCTCCGGTGGAGCAGTCCGGAAAATTTCCTTCAGGATAATCTCCTCGAAGATGACCACGCTGAAGGAACCGACGGATGTTGGGGAGAGGTTTTTCCTGAAAGTTTCGTGCACTCCTGCTTTTATTCTCATGCGCACGGGCTTCTTCCCGGACACCGCCACTCGCAGTGATGGAAGCCGTCCACCTGACACATCATTAGCGTTCGTGTCAAAAAGCTCTCTGAGCTTGGCCTGTATCAGGACAAGGTCCCTGTCGGGAACACCCTTGATTCCACGGTGTACCGGAAAAATGACCAGCCCTTCTGAGGATGCAGGTACAAAATATCCCATGACGAAGGAGGTATCCAGAAACTCATCCGGCCGACTTTCGCGATGAAATGAAAGCGCTGCCTCAAAACGATGGTGTCCGTCAGCGATGAGAATTTCAGATTCTTTTACACAATTGCAGAAGCGATCAATCCAGTTTCTTTTTCCGGTGTGCGAGACTCGGATTTCGACGCGATCCTCCAGATTCATAGTCGCCCGAGCCTGTGCAGTATATTGGTAATCCGCCAGCAGCGCATCAAGATCACCTGACAGATCACGGTAGACGAAAAAAATGGGACTGAAGTTCGTCCGGGTCATCTCCAGCAGATTTTTACGATCGCGGATCGGACTCTGAAAAGTTTTCTCGTGAGTGTAAATATCCGATGGGGAAAGGGAGTCCAACCGGATGAGGGCCACGAAGCCCGTCCTCGTAAGGACTCGGTCATTGGGGGAACGGAAGGTCTGGTCGACTCGCCAGATTGCAGGTTCAGATACCCTAACGACAACATCCTTCTGTTGCCAGTTTTTCCATTTCTCCATGGCTTGCGTGTAGAATGTTCCTTGAGAAGATCCCGTTCTGTCCGTTTCTCCCAGGGTTAAATTGACGATGTTGAAGGGGGAAGTTGCCAGTAGCTGTGACCTCAGTTCCTTAGAGACGACGTCATAGGGCGGGGCCAGAACGGAAGTGAGATCCTGAAACCTCTCAGGATTGTAGACAAGACCTCGAAATGGACGAATTTCTACCACACGTTTCCTCCTCAACTTGCGGAATTTAACGTCCATTCACTCTCAAACAAAAGAGTGAAACATCCCGGGTAGAAGCAGTCCCGGTTTTTGAATGTTAAATGGTGCGGGTTTGTACTATATTGTAGACTCAATGAATAATCCCGATCAACCCTCGTCAGGGAAGACTGAGCCCATCCCTGTAACCACAGTTACATTCCATCTCACGGAAGATGATGTCGCCCGCTACCGGGAAGAAATTGAAAGATTTCCTTTGGAAAATGAAGGAGCGGTGCTCCGAAGTCTCCCCGAAAAGCTCAAGAGTATGGCGCGGGGACGTCACCTTTCCACCTTTGTTCTCGACCTTGTACATGATGTGGAACTTCTGTACGAAGCTCTCACGCCGAGAGAAAGGATTCCTGACCACTCAAGGAAAATGATCTTGTACGCCTTGAGGTACTTTGTGGAATCAGAAGACGAAATCCCCGATAGCATTGATATCCTCGGCTATATGGATGACGCTGTGTTGATTCGCTGGGTTGTGGATGAGATTAAGAGAAAAAGCCCGGAGATTCTTCCCGACAGTGCGTTCTAAGAGACCTCTTCGTCTTCAAACTGCCACCTGCATATTCCGCACCACCACGGTTTTCCCATATACTGGGGTCGGTTTTCATTCAATGTAAGGGGATTCCCGCACCGGGGGCAGTCCTTCTTCGTTTCCTCGGCCGGCCATGTGTAGTCAGGCTTGAACCTGATAGGCGGGTCAAATATTCCGTGATCTTCCACGAGCTTAATTTATGTCATGAGGATTTGTAAACGAAAAGCAATCGTTACCTTGAACCAGAAAGAATAAGGCACCCAATTCGGGAAGATCTCAGGTCCAGGGTGCTGGAGTTTTTCCTCGAGGGATTCCCAGGTGGCACTCTCTCATCCGTGGTGTTCTTCCTACCTGATTGTCCACAGTACATTACTCTCTGTTCTTTCTCATCTTGTTATGGCATGTTCAGAACGAACAATGTTGCCGCCAGGACGACTCCCGCAAACGATTTTGCCAAGAAGCGTAATTTTCGCGACTTCAACTCTTTATCATAGGGTCTCCACCACAGGTTCACTGAAACCGTCTGTCCGGGAACAATGTAGACCGTCTCCAGTGCCTTCGAAATCATACGCTTAATTTCATCTTCCCCGTAGTACTGGTGGAGGAGATCCATGAACTCTGGTTGGAGATAGGTCACCGTATGCTGTCCCGGAGGCAGAGGAATGGGCTTTTCAATGGGAACGTGACCGGCCAGCATGTCATCCACATAGATATTTATACCGGGAGAGTCGCATTCAACGACGAGATAACCGAAGGTCTCGAGAGTGGTGTCCTCCATTAAGGAATCCTGGTTCGCTGACAAACGCGCGATGCTTAGCAGACAGAGGAATAATATGGTGGCGCTTCGGTTTGACACAGCTCGGATTAATAAAGTTAACGGTTTATTATTGAGGAGACTATTGTAAAATTATCTGTGGAGAGCGACGTAGAACAGTGCGTAGAACGGTTCAGGTGGCAGCCAACTGGCCGTCCAGGCAGCTTCGGGAAAACTCTCGGAAAGAGTCTGCGAACAACTGAGAGAGGCGTCTTCGGTTGCCGTCATCACGGGGGCGGGAATCTCTGCCGAGAGCGGTGTCCCTACTTTCAGGGGTCAGAACGGCCTGTGGAATAAGTTTCGCCCGGAAGAATTGGCCAACTTCAACGCTTTCATTCAGAATCCGGAACTCGTACAGGATTGGTACGCTCACAGGAGGGAGATCCTCCACCGAGTGAAGCCAAATCCTGGACATTACGCTCTCGTAAAACTTGAAGAGTTGACTCAAGATTTCATGTTGATCACCCAAAACATAGATGATCTTCACCAGACGGCCGGGAGTGGAAATATAGTTGAACTCCACGGAAACATCTTCAAGAACTACTGCATCACGTGCGGGATGAGGTACGATGAGAGAGATTTGCCCGAGCAGGTCAGCGAAATCTGGTTGTGTGAATGCGGTGGATTCGTCCGTCCCGATGTGGTTTGGTTCGGCGAACTTCTCCCCGCGGAAGAATTTCAGAAAGCGGAACAGTTCTGCCGAAGATGTGACATACTTCTATCCGTGGGGACATCTGGCGTTGTTCATCCTGCCGCAGGTTTGCCACTGACTGCAAGAGAAGGTGGCGCCTTCATAGTGGAAGTCAATCCGGAGCCAACGGAAATATCGTCGATGGCGGATGTCGTGTTTCGTCAGAACGCCGGCACTATACTGCCCCTAATTGTGGATCGTTTGGCATGACTGTGGGTCGACGCTATCTGGGCCTGGTGACTCTCCTGGTCTTTTCCGTTTCGTGTGCTTATTTCAACACGTTCTACAACGCGGAGCGTTATTTCAAGGGTGCCGAAAAGGAAATCCGTAAAGCGGGGAGAGAGACAGAACTGAGTAGAAAGACAACGGATGCTCTCAACAAGACAGTCGCGAAAACTTCCATCGTTTTGGAGAAGTATCCGGACAGCAGGTTTCGCGACGACGCACTTCTACTCCAGGGGAAAGCCCTCTACTACCTTGGGGACTATTCAAGGGCGCTGGAAGCTTTCAGAAGAATTACAGACGGAGAGTTAGACACCCCTCTGAAAGGCGAGGCGAGAGTGTGGACTGTCCTATGTAGAGTGAAGTTGGGCGATCAAGTTCAAGCACTGGGTGAAGTGAAAGAACTGCTGAACAGCGAGAGTGGCCTACCCGGACCAATCTTGGCACTCGCCTTCGAAACCGCGGCAGAGATTCATCTGGAACTCCACAATGTTGATTCTGCGATCCATTATTTCGATCAATCCGCAAGATATTTGAGACGAGGGAGTGAACAGTCCAGGTTATATCTCATCATCGCCGAGTTGGCGTTTCGTGACTCCCTCTATGATTCGGCAAGGGAATACTATGAAAAGGTTATCCAGCAATCGGCAGACACCCATCAAGTGGAGAAGGCGCACCTCCAAATCGTGAAGATTACCCGAATTCAGCAGAAATGGGACGAGACGACCAGCGAGATTCAGAGGCTCTTGCTCAGCGAGAAATTTTCTGACATTCGTCCCCAGCTCTACCTTGAGCTTGCAAAACTCTACGAAATGCAGTCGAGGTTCACGGAAGGGATTAACCGTCTGGAGCTCATAACTCAGGAATTTCCCCGGACCGAGATGTCCGCGGAAGCATACTTTCACCTGGGACGTCTTACTCTGGCTACGAGAGCCAGGTATGAGCAGGCGAGGAAATACTACGAAAAAGTCTCCAGTGAAGCTCGTTCTTCGATATTCGCTCCTTCTGCCCGAGCAAAAGTTAAGGAAATAGACGCGATACTTCTGGTAGTGAAGAGAATCGGGGAACTTGAGGAATCTCTGGGGGAGGCAAATGAAGTTCACGGGGACTCCGTTCTGCTCGATTCCACGGGGCTACTCCATGAGCTTGCCGAAAAGCTCTATTCTCAGGGAGAATTGCTCGCGTTTCATTTCGACAAGCCGGACAGTGGAATCCGGATCTTTGAGCGCCTTGTGAATGAAATCCCATCGAGTCCGAAGCGGGCCAAGGCTCTTTTTTCCCTGGCTCAATTGTACTGGAGGAAGGGGGACTCTGAAAAAGCGGAGAGATACGCCCGTCAGTTAGTTGAAGACTACCCTTTCACCGAGTTTGCGGAAAGAGCCTCAGCGTCGCTGGGACTCAAAATGCATGACGATGCCGAGGATATTCTGGAAAAGGCGGAAAAACTCTCAGATACAGATCCCGAACGATCCCTGAGGATCTACCAGACCGTCCTGGAGCAATTCCCTTCTTCTCGCTTTGTGCCTGTTGCGTTGCTTGCCAGTGGAAATGTGCATGATCTGGAGCTCAACGATCTCGACAGTTCTCTCTTCTTCTATGAGAGACTTATCGAGGAGTTTCCCCGGAGTGATCAAGCCAGATATATTGAGGAGCGTTATCAGGTTCTGAGACGGCTTCGGGAGTCCCGAAGCGACACATCCCAACACGCAGTTCCTAGGGCGCTTGAAGGAGGTCCTGAACGTGAGGATTGAGGAAGCCCGCGTCGTCTCAAACAGGGATATAGCGAGAGCCATATGGAAAATGGAGGTGGAATCTCCGTTGGTAGTGCAGGAGGTTTGCGGGCCGGGACAATTCATCAATATTGTGGTCTCAGAAACCTGGGATCTTCCCCTGAGGCGGCCTATGAGTATCGCCGGAACGGACGGAGACTGCCTGAAGATCATTTATAAGGTTCTCGGTGAGGGAACGCGCAGGCTGTCACAGAAAGTCACCGGAGAACATTTGAACATTCTTGGTCCACTGGGGAATTGGTTTCACGTGGGGAACAAGGACGGTGGGATTCCCACCCTGGTAGGAGGGGGAGTGGGAATTGCCCCCATACTGTGGTTGCATCACGTTCTTGAATCAGAGAACAGGGAACATGCCTTCATTATGGGCGCGGCGACGGCTGAGGAGCATTTCCTGAACCATGGACCTGAAAAAGGCATTCATATCACGACGGATGACGGGTCCGCGGGGGAGCGTGGCACTGTCATGCCCACGCTGAAAAGATTGTGTCAGAAACGCCATCAGTACACTATCTTTGCGTGTGGTCCGGAGCCCATGCTCAAGGCGATACACAGGTTTTCGATCCGGAATAAGATCCCTTGCCAGATGGCATTGGAAAGTTACATGGCGTGCGGAACGGAAATCTGTCAGGGGTGCGTCATTGAAATGAAGAATCCGAACTCCGGTGAACACAGTTATCACGAGACCTATTCTCTCGTTTGCGGCGATGGCCCCGTTTACAACGCGGAAGAGGTCAAGCTCTGAGAGAGAGTTGCCGGTCAACACAGAGATCAGAATCGGCGACACTGTTTTTAAGAACCCGGTCTTTGTCGCCTCCGGTACGTTTGGATACGGTACCGAGACAGACGATCTCATCTGTGCTGACAAACTTGGGGCAATTGTAACCAAATCGATCACCTTCCATCCCAGGGAAGGAAATCCTCCCCCGAGAATCGTGGAAACTCCTTCCGGTATGATCAATTCCATCGGTCTTGCCAACCTGGGTGTGGAAAAATTCACAGCAGAAATCTTGCCTCTCTACGATTCCATGAATACGGAAGTCATTGTAAACATAGCGGGGACCACCGTTGAGGAATACCTGAAGGTACTGGAAAAGGTTGAATCGGTACCCAACCGTGTATGCGGATACGAGATTAACATTTCATGTCCCAATGTTGCCAGGGGAGGAATAGAGTTCGGCGTGGATCCTGAAATCACTCGATCCCTCACGGCACAGTTAAGGGAGAGGACAGACAGACTTTTGATCATGAAGCTATCGCCGAATGTGACTGACATAGTGGAAATCGGCAGGGCGGCGGAAGACGCTGGGGCCGATGCGCTATCGGCCATTAACACTGTCATTGGCATGAGCATTGACATCGCATCTCGCCGATCATCCATTGCCACGGAACTTGGAGGATTATCCGGCCCTGCCATCCGGCCCGTCGGGATTGCCTCGGTGTACAGGCTTTCGAGGGCCGCGGGAATACCCGTTATCGGAATAGGGGGCATCACGAGCGGGAGAGATGCCGTAGAGTACCTCCTCGCAGGATCTATTGGCATCCAGGTCGGCACGGCCAACTTGCGTGACCCTGGAATAGCCCTGGTCATTCTCGATGAGCTAATATCTTATTGTCAGAAACAGGGAATTGAATCCGTTTCTCTGCTGACGGGGGCGATGGATGAAGCTTCCTAAGATCGTTTATCTGATCACCGCCGTTGTCTTCATAGGATGTTCATCGGCCCCTAGATATGGTGACCGACCGGGAACCAGCAAGAAAGGGACCAAGACATCAAGGGCGAGTTACCACCCGACGACGCAGACTGGGATGGCTTCGTACTATGCCGAAGACTTTCACGGAAAACTGACGGCAACCGGTGAGACGTACGATATGTACGGCCTATCCGCTGCTCACAAGACGCTCCCCCTGAACACGATCATTCGTGTGACGAACCTGGAAAACAAGAAATCTATTATCCTTCGAATCAATGACAGGGGACCCTATGCCAAGGGGAGAGTCCTCGACTGTTCCTACGGAGCAGCCTTGAAACTGGGATATGTGGGAAAGGGAACAGCCAGAGTCAAGATTGAGGTCATTGAATTGGGGGACAACCAGTATATGAAACACAGGGAATGAAGCCTCCTCTCACAATGTGGAAAAGAACGCTTCCCGAGGAATGGTGACAAATGGATATTCTTCGCCTATTGGCCTCTCCGTTCCTGGTTCTATCGGCCGCCGTTCTTATCGGTGTGGGAATCGTGATCCTTTTCAAGACATTCTCAAGGTTGAAGGAACGGAGGGGGTAGGTCTTCCGTTGTGGGCTGGCGCGGTTCTCCCTCTGAAGTTTTTTCGATTCGGGCCGATAAGGAGTAGGGCAGTAGTGACGGACAATCGAAACTAGGGGATTGATTACGGTGCCACGAGTGATCTACTTCATTCTCTCTCTGTTCTCTCTCGTATCCGGGCGACTTTTCGGTCAGGATTGCCACATCGTTCTTAACTCGGGAGAGAGTTATTTTGAACTGGCATACGTGGTCCTGAACGAAGATACTCTCGTCGTTTCGAATCTGGAAGGAGAGTTGCTGCGGCTTCCTTTGGAGCGGATGCAGGAAATCTCCCTGTTGGGAAGAAGGAACATCATGAAAGAAGTCCGGATATACGCTACCGCGACCACGCTGGGAGGAGTCGTCGGCTATGCCGCGGGCCTTGTGTTTTCCCAATGGGCCCTCCGTTTTTTGTCGAGGGACGCAGAACCAAAGGGTTGGGTCTCAATCCGTGACGCTTCAGAAGAGGACCGGGTCATTGTGAGGCTCCTTGCAAATATTTCTACAGCTCTGGGCGTTTTTCACGGATTTGAATGGGCCCGGGAAAAGGTGCGGACCATGGGGTATTACGATCTGTCCGAGATGACGGGGAATGAGAAAGCTCTTCTGCTTTCAGAGATTTTTGAATAAGGTGCCTATCAGGAGTCAAACTTCAAAGCAATCTCCAAGGGTCGTAAACCGTTTGCGGGTGACGAAGCCCGTTTCGTAGTTCGTGTTTCGGTTGTGGAAATGGCGGTACCCTATGTCGGGAGGAAAGGTCCGAAACGCGTAAGGGATATGTCAGCCGGTTGACCTAAGCCGTGTGACGATACAGGTTTCGTTACCGAACACCGAAAGATCATCCCTAGCCACGCAGGATAACTCATAACGAGGTGAGAAAATATTTGTAGATGAATTTGTGACACGCGACACTAGTTCATTGTCTGTTGGAAACGCCACAGGAAAGCATTATTTTGTTCTGTCGTCCCCTCACAATCTATGACTGGCTCCCTTTCTTCCCGAATGCTCGTAAATGCTGTCGGTATTCCAGGAATAGTCTTTCTCGTCTATTTGGGAGGCGTCTACTTTGCCCTTTTCGTGACCGTAGTGAGTCTGCTGGCTCTAAGGGAATTCTACAAACTGTCTGGCTCAAAGGGCATTTGGCCACAATACGCTGTGGGTGCCTCAGGCTCTCTTCTCATTTCCATTTTTTACTTTCGGGGCCTGGAATCGACCCTCTTTTCTCTCACCTGGCAAAACGTTCTTGTCATTCTCATACTGGTCAGTGTCATTCTTGAGGTATTCAGAAAAAAGGAGAATGGCACCGCAAACATCGCCAT
>JAZGBI010000044.1 GCA_036476315.1 Candidatus Neomarinimicrobiota bacterium
GCGGGAATGGTCAATGACAGCTCGTCCTTCCTCAACCAGGTTGTGAACGCCAAAATGAACGCGCCGGCTATTGAGCTCCTGGCACGAGCCATACTTTGCAACTGGCTAGTTTGCCTTGCCTTGTGGATGTCGGCACGGACACAGAACGACGTAGCCAAAGCGATTGTTATCTTTTGGTGCCTGTTTGCCTTTATCGCCGCCGGGTTTGAACATTCCGTTGCCAATATGACACTGTTTTCCATTGCCCTTCTCGGCAAACATCCCGAATCCGTGAGTCTCTTGGGTATGGGCTATAATTTGTTCTGGGTAACGCTCGGTAATCTACTTTCAGGCGGCCTGTTCATGGCGCTCGGCTACTGGCTGTATTCTGACACTAGAAGGAGTCCGGGCGACGAAGATACGGGATATAGAAGAAGAGCCTGAAAGCCTGGAAAAACCGACGGCTGCTAATATAGAATCGCTACCGTGCTCGGTTGGACATCGGCAGTGGCAGCGTATGGCGCCTTTATCATTCCCAAAGTATTTGGAGAACAGATCAATGCAACCACACCCGAATAAGCCCTGTATGGTTTTGCCATTTTCTATGTTCTATGCTTACTACTGAACTGGTGGTTCTATCTGCGACCTGATGCGTATGTGAAAAATCCATGATATCGAGAGGATGAATAATGAGTCCCACAGATCAGCTGAAAGTGGAACATGAGGCGATCCAGTCAATGCTGGATATTTTGGAAAGAATTTGTGAGAAGTTGGATTCAGAAGAGGATGTTGACACGACACATCCGGACAAAATCATTGAGTTTTTCAGAGTGTTTGCCGACAAGTGTCATCACGGGAAGGAAGAAGCGCACCTTTTTCCCGCCATGGAACAGGCGGGAATTCCCCGCCATGGAGGACCTGTCGGGGTTATGCTGGTTGAACACGACACCGGCCGTGCATACGTAAAGGGAATGGCCGAAGGTGCCAAAAGCTACACACCGGGTGAACCTGGCAGTTCCGCTCAATTCGTCGAAAATGCAAAGCATTACATAGAACTCTTGAGACAGCATATTGACAAGGAAAACAATGTCCTCTTTCCCATGGCCGACGCATCGATTCCACTGGACCGGCAGACAGAGCTTTTGAAAGATTTTGACCGGGTGGAACATGAAGTGGTGGGCGAAGGTCAACACGAGAAGTTTCACAGGCTGTTAGAAGAGCTTCAAAGCATCTACGCAACGTAGCCGGGTCATCATATCTCCGAGCACAAACGTTGCACCCTTCCATATCTGAAATGACTTCCAGTCAGGGTACAATTGATTAGTCTTCTTGTGTCCGCTGGCTGACAGTTCACGTCCCCGTACTGCGCTAAAATGTGATTGCATGAGCGAAAAAGATGAACGAAATTCTGGCAAAAGGAGGGTGAGTATGAAAAGCTTAAACTACCAAAAGGCTGTGATAGCCGGTATTGCGGGCACGCTGGCTTTCACCGCCGTATTATTAATCGGTCCCATGATGGGCATGCCAAAAATGGACATGGGTCAGATGCTCGGGCCCATGAACCCCATGGTGAAAATGCCCTACTGGACAGGCTGGGTCATGCATTTCATGATCGGTATCGTGCTGACAGGAATATACGGGGCCTTTTTCCTGAACATACTTCCGTCTAACAGTTGGAAGCGGGGGCTTGTCTGGGCACTCATTCCGTTTGTCATGGTCCAATTGACGTTGGTACCCATGATGGGTATGGGAGTGTTCTCCGGCGGCGATGTGAAAATGATCGTCGGCAGTCTCATGACTCATCTGGCTTACGGCGCCGTCGCCGGCCTCGTCTATGGTGACGGTAACGCCGCAGAGTCCTGATCCTTCCAGCTTTCTGTAACGTCATTTCCTCCACGTAAGTTGACTCCCCACCGGGGCGGCAGTTTACTCGCCGTCCCGGTCTTTCAGTACGTGAAAACGTAACTGGATACTCTATCCCGGTTTGCAGCAATCGGCAGGATGAACTATCTTTAGCCTGATTTATTCATGAGCTCACGAATAAATCACCCTTCGGGCCGCATGTCCCGAAAACTTTCGGGACTGCGGGGTTAACCACGCCTGGGCGGCCTTCGGTGAATTATTCATCAGCGAATCACGGATGTGTTCATATCAATTTGTTTGACTACGACTTAACATTTATTTCATATTTGCTGATGAATAATTCAGGTCAGAAGGTCACATTCGTGAAATGAAAGGGGAGTTCAATGTCTGAGAGGACAAAACTCTGGTACCTGCAGAACTTCAATCTGCTGAAGGTTCTGGATAAACAATCGATGATGAGTCTAGATAAACACAGTAAGATGCGAAAAGACAAGAAACGTGAAATCATCTACTTCCCGGATGAACCCAGTGACACCATCTATTTCCTCAAGGAGGGAAAGGTCAAAATATCTCGTATTTCCGAGGACGGCCGTTCCACGAGTCTTCAACTCATAGGACCGGGTGAAATCTTTGGAGAGAGCGCAATCCTAGAGCAGGGGACACATGAAAACATTGCCGAAGTCGTGGAGGACGCCGTCATTTGTTCCATCAGCAAGGAGATGTTCCAGGGGCTCATGGCAGGGAATCCGAGACTTTCCCTCAGTGTGACGAAGTTCATTGGATTTCGAATTCGCAAAATTGAAGCACAGGTTGAGGATCTCGTGTTCAAAGATGCGAAACAGCGCGTGATCGCGTTCTTGAAGCGTTACGTGGAAACTTATGGAAAGAGACTCGTGGACGGGTGGATGGTACGGCCTTTTCTCACCCATCAGGAGATCGCAGATCTGACGGCGACCACCCGGCAGACGGTAAACTCCACGCTGAACGAGCTGGTGAGGGAAGGAAAAATCAAGTACACCCGTCGGTATTTCAAGACCTCCTCCGCCGATCTGTCCCAGTAATCTATTTGTCCCCCAATTGACAGATTAGCGTCACTAATCCCAAGTAAACTGCTGCAGAAGAGATGGGAATTCTGTTTTCAGCGTGGTTAATCATGATGATTGGAAATAACAACGCCGATCTAGTGGCGGAACTACTCCCACAGGATGTTGCCTTTGACGCCTTCGATTCAGTCCTTGAGACCTACGTCGATTCCACGGGTCGTGTCGATTACACGTCGTTAAGGAGGGGCCCTTCCCAACTGGGGAAATTCCTAAGATTTGTTAAGGAGGTCAGTCCAGAAAACCGGCCTGACCTCTTCATGAACGAAGATGAGAAGAAAGCTTACTGGATAAACGTTTACAATGCTCTCGTGATAAAGGCGGTAGTCGATCATCCGGGAATAGCAGGTGTGGGTGAAATTACCTGGGGAAAAGGGATATTCTGGCGCAGGAAGTTTCAGGCGGGTGGCAGAAAAATGACGCTGTACCACATTGAGCACCGGATCCTGCGAAATAGATTCAGGGATCCCCGAATACACTTTGCTATTAGCTGTGCCTCAAACAGTTGTCCGCCTCTCGGAAACAGAATGGTGACGGGGGCTGATCTCGACGCACAACTGGAGGAGAGAACTGCCCGGTTCATACGGAATGAAAGCGATGTGCGGGTCGATCACGGTCGAAAAGAGGTACGGTTGTCCCGGATTTTCAAATGGTACCGGAAAGATTTTACGGCAAACGGGGAGAGTCTGTTGGAATACGTAGTCCGTTACCTAC
>JAZGBI010000045.1 GCA_036476315.1 Candidatus Neomarinimicrobiota bacterium
CAATGAAGTTTTCCATTACCAGTCGCAGCAAATGAGAATCTCCCTTCGTGTCCAGCCCGTCATGGATCATGAAGTCAACCTCACGCTTTGGATCTGTCTCCTGGAGTTGTGCTGCCACTTCCTTTGCCATCGCAGTCAAATTGACCTTATCAAGCGTAATTTTGCTGCGCGTCACTCGTGACAACTCCAGCAAATCATCAATAAGCTGCGCCATTTTCTCAACTGAGGAACTCACCCGCCGAAGACTGTCTTTCCCCTGGTCGTCCAATTGGCCTCCGTAGTCCTCCAGAAGGATTTGACTGAAGCCGTCTATAGAGCGAAGCGGCGCCCGCAGGTCGTGCGAGACTGAGTAAGAAAATGACTCGAGTTCTTCGTTAGCGGCTTCGAGCTCAGAAGTACGCTCTTTGACACGCTGCTCCAGCTCTTCGTTGAGTTTACGGACTTGTTCCTCTGCATGCCTGCGTTCACTGATTTGAGTAACCAGCTTTTCGTTGGTCTCTGACAGTTCTTTTGTTCGATTAGCGACCTGCTTCTCCAGGTATAGGTGGCTACGGTCAATAACCTTCTGTCCATGAATGACTATTCCCAATAGCACCAGGAACAGACTACCCATGGTGCTGACCGTGGCCAAGATCTTTTCGCTGGTAGTTGCCAGCATGAATACTGTTCCTGGTTCCTCCAAATAATGATAGGTTTTTAGGATACCAATGGGATTTTTCATGTCGTGGGGGTTAGCATAAATTGACCTGTAAATCTCAAAGAGTTTGACGATTTCGCCATTTTCCATAGGCATATCGATCAGACCTGTACTGTATTGCCCATACCTTTTCAATTCGAAGCCAGGGTGATGAGCATGAATCGTACCCCGAGTTCCCTGAATGGTGCTGTACAAAGCCAGTCGGTCATGGTCCAGGACTGAGAAGAATGCAATATTCTCAGGTATGCTGGGATGTTGGACAATTGAATCCATTGCGGTTGCATCCGAGAGACGTTCCAGACTCAGCACCTGAGCATCAGACGGTCGGAGCATCAGCTGATAGGTAAGGAGAGTATTTAGGTGATCAGCCTCTTGGATTGCTCTCCTCTCGGTTACTTGCAGTAGCCTTTCAAATTCCATTTTAGTGAAGATATAGTTGACCAGAAATGAGGCTAGCGAAACTACGACTATACTGGCAATTGTATAGTATAAGACCAGGGGGAATCTCTTCTCACGTTTTGATTTTGAGATTTTCCCGAATACTGAACTCTTCCTCATATCTTTTCTCCTAAGGTATCTCGGTTATACTCTGGCAAGACCAATCTTCCTGCCAATGCCGCTCGTAAGAGCCAGTGACTGTTACCTGAAAATCTTTTTAGCCTGGATAATTCATCATCATTATTCTGATATTGCTTATGGAAAAGAATAATAAACACTTGTACCAGATTAATATTCATTCTGATGAATTATCCACCGAAGGCCGCCTTCGGCGGGGTGTACCCCGCAAGTCACTAAATATCCGGGACATGCGGCCCGTCGAAGATTCCGTAGAATACGGGAACGGGTGATCTATTCATGAAAACTCATGAATAGATCAGGTTAGGGCTGTCATCTTCTTGTCTCTCTCCGCAATGTCACTAAGATTCTTGTTACTTGGGTGGTCGAACTTACCCTCCGCTTCCGATTTCCTCTACAAGTTTACGTGTCTTTTGGGAACCGGGTCTGTCGGTCAACAGACAGAGGAATTAATCAGACCAGTTAGGCGATACGCGGTCCAAAGAATGGGGGCTGGTCTTGTCCACTATCCCGTCAATGATGCTCCAAACATGGGAATTGTGATAGTTTAGAAGTCCAATTTGCTCCTGCAGAGGGCAGGAGAGAGGACAGAAAGACTAACTCCCAGCCTCCAATTCAGAAAAACTGTGCGACAATGAGTGTCGACTTCATATCATAAACTCCCCACCCCCCACGGTTTTTTCGCTGAAGGAAAAGTCCCTTGGAAAGCATAATGCGGTTTTGATTTGCTGGCTTTTCCATAATTAGTAAAAGAGCCTTACAAGATTTCTTGGTTTGGTTATTTTTGATTTGAAAGGAAGGAATAAACTCGTGGAAAGTTACCGTTTCCGTCGTTTTTTCAACGCTTTTCGTGCAATCTCTCTGAAGGTTTTTGAGGACTTTTTTCCAATAGCTTCGGTTGGAAAGCTGTTGGAAATTCTTGAGTTCTCGTCGGGTCGCAAAGGGACTGAAAATCCTTGTGTCGCCTGTCCCGCCAAAGGCGGCGGCCGGTCCCGCTAACAGCGGGGTCAGGCCCCGGCGAAACCCATGGCGAGCCTCCGATTCGGTCCACAAAATCACAGTTGCACTCTAGCTCATTCTCCCTTAGAATAACATGAATTTACAGAAGGGCAGGACTGTTCATGAAAACTGGAGAATGAGCAATTAATGGAGGTTCTCACTAAGCTGGGACTTTTCCTTGTTCTCTTCGCTGTCATCGTCTTTGGGTCCAGGCTTCTTCTCACCAAGAATACAAAGGAACAGCTCAGGAAAATCAGGGGCCCTGTGTCAGGATATTTTCAGTCACAGAGCCGCCTCCTAATGAGACTGATAATCGTTCTGGCTCTCGTGATAGTGGGCCTCTACATCGTTTTTGAACTGCGATGATTCGATACATTGTTGATGGTCATAACCTGATGAACGGCGTGCCGCAGTACGAGGAGCTCCTCCAGAGGGACTACGCCGTCGCCCTCAAAACGTTGTATCACGATCTGAAAACCTATGCCGAGTCCAAGTCGGTACAGATCATACTCGCCTTCGACGGAAATCCGCCTTGGGAGCCCCCGGAAGATTCTGAAAGAATTTCCCTGAAATTCAGCGGTGAGGCCCGATCTGCCGACACTGTGATCATCGGGGATGCTGAAAAACACAAGGGCCGACAGTCCATCGTAGTCACGGGAGACCGAAGGATCCTCCGAGCGGTGGCGGCCTCAGGGTGCCGCACCCTGACACCTGTGAAGTTCACCCGCCTCTTTTCCCGGAAGAGAAAAGGAGAAAGAGAAAGGCCCGGCTCAGGCGATGAAAAACCGGGATATTTGACTCCCCCTCAGGTCAGATGGTGGAAGACCGAGATGAAAAAGGCGCTGGCGGAGAAACGAAGGCAGAAAGATTGACTCTATCCAGATTCCCGGAAAAGGTGTTAGAAGGATTTTTTTCTTGACAACGGACACGCGATCTCCAGATTAGACCATTATGATTGAACAATACACCAGGTACGACCACCTATTTCAAAACGTAAAACCTCAGGCAGTTGGCGGTATCAAGATCTTCACCGAGCATGATTCCTCTGAAATCAGCCAGAAGTATGAGGAGATTACCCTGGAGGAGCGCGAGATCTGGAAGCGGCTGTTTGACAGACTCATTCAACCTCTGGACAAGTATGCCTCGAAAGAGTACCTGGTTGGACTTCAAGAACTGAAACTGTCGAGTGGCCGGTGGCCCAAATTTCATGAGTTGTCCCAAAGAATCGACGCCGAAACTGGCTGGCAGTTGCAACCCGTGGCCGGGTTTCTGAACGAATATCTTTTCTTCCAATTGAACTCACAGCGGAGATTCCCTGTGACCGACATCATCCGCCAGTCTCGGCGCTTTGAGCAGAAATACGCAGGGCAGACTGTTCAGAATAGGGACGAATACACTCCGGAACCGGATATTTTTCACGATGTCCGGGGGCATTGCCCACTTCTCATGAACAAGCCTTACAGCGATTTTCTTGCGGAAATCGGACAACTGGGGTTTGATCTCATTACAGATAAATATGAACTTGGACCGGAACTGGTGGCTCACAATTTGAAAAGGCTTCAGAACTTTGCCTGGTGGAGCTACGAATTCGGCGTTATGAAGAAACAGGACGACTCCTTACACTATCGACAAACGCCCAATGACATGGATCACGAAATCTACGGCTCGGGAATCATCTCGTCTTACGATGAGGTGATGAACGTCGTGGTATGCAGTCGCGGGGAGTCTGACGTGTCCAGGCTATTGCCGTTTGATATTGAAGAGGTGGTCCTTACGCGCTTCGATTACTCTGACATTCAGGACCGATACTATGTGATCGATTCTATGGAAGATTTATACGCTACTTTCCACGACAATCGCGGACTTTTTCTCTACAAGGGATAGATTCCTTCCCATAACATCCCACAAACGGGCCAGGCTGGCGGAAATCTCCTACCGTAAAGTGTGACGTCCCATGTCAATCGTCGGGTCTAATCTTCCTGACGATCTCCATGGTATCTGTGACTCTCGCGTATCGATGGCCCGCCAATCTGCCAATGGGCTGGAGTTTTTCCAAATTGATGTGACCGTCTTCATAGATCTCATCATCAACATGAAATAGCAGGATGGTTCCAATTACGAGAAAACCGCTCCCTGGCGAGCCGTCACCCACTTCCACGATTTGATTCAGCTTGCATTCAAAGTTTATGGGGGATTCGCCTACCCGGGGGGGAGTCACTTTCATCGAAGGGACTGGCGTAAGACCAGAGATTTCGAATTCGTTCACGTCCGCATCAAAATCGGTGGCACACATCACCATCTGGCGGGCAAACTTCTCGGAAACGATGTTGACGACGAACTCTTCAGTATGCCGGATGTTGTTCAACGTATCTTTGCTTTTCCCATCATATCCCCTTCTGGAGGGTGCAAACACGATGGTAGGTGGATTCGAGCAGACACCGTTGAAATAGGAAAAAGGAGCGAGGTTAGGAACCTCGTCTTTTGACAGGGTCGAAACGAAAGCTATGGGCCTTGGCAAAATGGAGCCAATCATCAGCTTTTGAGTCGCTGAGAAATCCTGGTCTTTGGGGTCTATGATCACCAATCAGACCGAATCTTCAAGCCAGGAGAGGCTGTATTCCGCATCGTCTATCTCCTCGCAGGCCGCAGCCACCTTAAGGGGTTTGAACGTGTCCATCATGACGGCAAATTCAGACGTCTCTTTCAACCCGATAGAGTCTTCCGTCTTCCCGGGTTGGGGGCCGTGCGGCGGGCCGGGAGGATGAAAGGAAATCGACTCCTCCTCCATCCCTTTCCGGCTCATGAAATTCCCCTCAACATAGTAGATAACCTCGTCGGAATCCACGTTGCTGTGTGAATAGGGGGCCGGAATTGCATCGGGGTGAAAATCAAACAGGCGTGGAACAAAGGAACATATCACGAGACCAGAAGCCTGAAATGTCTGGTGGACAGGTGGCGGCTGATGGATTTTCCCCGTGATTGGCTCAAAGTCTTTTATATTGAAGATCCACGGGTAGTAGTACCCATCCCATCCCACCGCATCGAAGGGGTGATTCCTGTAGAAGTAGCTTTGATGCCCATCACGAACTTTCACCACTACTTCGAATTCCCCCTCTTCATCTTCTGGCTCAACAAACTCGGGAACGCGGATATCCCGCTCGTAATAGGGCGCCCCCTCCTTCAGTTGACCGTGGCGATTCCGGTATCTCCCCGGTGTTTCCACAGGGCCTGTCGTCTCAAATATGAGAAACCGGCAGGGACCATCCAGAACCAATTTCCAGATGACCGCCCGGGGAATAACGATATAGTCTCCCTCGGCGAACTTGAGCATGCCCAGATTGGAGTGAAGAGTTCCTGACCCCCGGTGAACGAAGATCACCTCGTCCCCGCAGGCGTTTCTGTAAAAACCGGCCATGGACTCACCGGGATGAGCTTTTTGAAGGCGCACATCCTCATTGAAGAGAAGCAGTCTCCGGCTCCCGATGGCATCTCCTTCTGAATTGACGCCGGCCGTCCGGAAATGGTGATGCCTGTGGGGCTTTTCCCACACCTCTGTCTCTACTGGCCTCAACTCTCCAACTCTGACCACCTGGGTGGGAGGATGGATGTGGTACACATTTGAGTAAATGTCAGAAAAGCCCTGCCGGCTTATGTGTTCTTCCCGGTACAGTGAGCCGTCAGGTTGACGAAATTGGGTGTGGCGTTTGGGGGGGACAGAGCCCCTCTGGACATAATATGGCATAATGATTTCTCCTTAAACGATCGTGTTCTCGAGAGCCCCCAGCCTTTCAATCTCCAGTCTCATAACGTCTCCTCTCTTCAGCCAACCGCCCACATTTTCGGGTTGAAGCTCGAGAATACATCCTGTTCCCACCGTTCCTGATCCCAGAAGATCTCCAGGCAACAGGCGAGTATTGGACGATGCACGTTCGATGATTGCGCCCCATGAATGATAAAGATCATTCGCATTTCCGTTGGAGACCTCTTTTCCATTCCGGAACGCTTTCATTTCAAGATCCAGCGTGTCATCCTTCCAGCTATCTTCAAGTTCGTCCGCCGTAACCAAGTAGGGTCCCACTGACGTGGCGAAATCCTTTCCCTTCGCGGGACCCAAATTGAGTGCCATTTCCTCCCGTTGAATGTCCCGGGCACTCCAGTCGTTGATGATCGTAAAACCTGCAATTAGTTTCTGGGCCTCCCGGGCCGATATGTCCTTTCCGCCACCGGCAATAATAATGCCCAATTCAAGCTCAAAATCGAGGGCTTCCGTCCCGGCTGGCTTCGGGACTTCCGCTCTGTGACCGTAAAGGCTGGTGGGGTTGGAGTAGTAGAAAACAGGGATCTTGTACCAGGTGGGGTCCATCTCAAGCCCCCTCTTTTCCCGGGCAGCCTTCACGTGCCTCTCGAAGGCGTAGAAATCCCTGAACGTAGGGGGATCGGGTACCGGAGGATGAAAATGAACCGAGGCTTCCTTAACGGCAACAGGAGTGTTGTCCACCGTTAAGGTTGAGAGATCTTCCTTCAGGATCCTCCCGGCCAGGTTCTGGACCCGGGCGAACTGATGGTTCCAGTCAGCGAGAATTGCCCTCATGCCTAGGGAGATTTTGTCAAAATCTTCGGAACTTGAACGGTTCTTTTTCAGCCACCTTGTTGACCGAATTGTGTCCACTACCCATCCATCCTGGAGAAATCCCACTCTCGGAGATTCCCTGCCTTGTGTCGAATAAGTCAGCAGGCGCATGTGGTTTTTCCTTTCACAGGTTGCCCCTCATTTTCTGCTGCCGTTCGATGGCCTCAAAGAGGGCCTTGAAGTTCCCTTTTCCGAAAGCTTGAGAACCTTTGCGTTGAATGATCTCGTAAAACAGGGTGGGCCGGTCCTGAACGGGCTGAGTGAAAATCTGTAGCAGGTAGCCCTGTTCGTCTCTGTCCACAAGAATTCCCAGGTCCGCGAGAACGTCAAGATCCTCATCTATCTCTCCCACCCTGCCGGGAACTTCCTCGTAGTAGTCCCTTGGTACCTTTAAGAATTCCACTCCCCGGGATTGCAGTTCCCCCAGCGTGGCGATTATATCGTCCGTGAACATGGCGATGTGCTGAACGCCGGGACCTTTGTAGTAATCTATGAATTCCTGAATCTGGGATTTCCTCAATCCGGGTGCCGGTTCATTGATGGGAATTTTTATGGTGTCGTTTTCGTTGGACACCACGATGGACCGTAAAGATGAATACTCAGTCATTATATCCTTATCATCAGCGGACCAGAACTGGTGAAATCCCATGATTTTTTCGTACCACTCGACGACGGACTTCATGCAATTCTCTTCCTGATTTCCCACCACATGATCGATGTACTTAAGCCCGAAACCTTCTGTGGCACCGAAATCCAGATTCCGGGTATTAGGAAGAAACAAACCGTGATAGTCATGCCGCTGTACGAACGAATGGATCGTATCACCGTAGGCCTTAATTCCAGACAGCGTGACCTTCCCGTTGTCGTCCTCGAGGGTGTATGGATCATACGCTGACTCCGCTCCTCGTTCCATCGTAACTTCCCACGCTGCTTGCGCGTTGTCAACCCGGAAAGCTACATCCTTTACCCCATCTCCGTGTTTCTTGATGTGTTCCCCCACAGGACCAGTGTCGTCCAGAGGGGACGTAAGAACGAACGTGATATCATTTTGCTTCATCACATAACTCGTCTTGTCACGGGACCCGGTTTCCAGCCCCTGGTAACCCACAGGCTGGAACCCCAGAGCCCATCGGTAAAAATGAGATGCTTGCTTAGCATTGGAAACGTAAAATGAGACATGATCGAATGCCTCGATCGCGAACTCAGTCATGATATCTACTCCTTTCGATTTCTATATTTACAAACCCGGCGTTGGAGCTTCAAAGTATTTCTCAATTTCCGTCTGCCGGGTGAACGGTAATGTGAATACCGTGGGGCTAACCTGACGGTTTCCCTGCTTCTCAAATGGCCGTAACGGCCTGGTGAAAAGAGTTTCTAACTCAGCCTGCGGAAAACTTATCCCAGAAATGTCACAATGAAATTTACGGCGGATCGTTCTTCCAGGCAGAGTAGAATTACAGTGACTGGAGAAAATCTCACCTTTTGCCACCTCTCCTTCTGGACAAAAGCATGTAGAAATTTGTGGTTTTGCTGTAGCCGGTTTGTTGATGGATTTTGATCTCTCCGGTGAACAGAAAGTGTTTTTTCCTGTTCTTTTCTTTAAAAGAAAAGGATGAAAAGAATCGTCGCTAAGGAAAGATCCGGCGCGGCTGACTTGCTCACCGAGGCAATCATTTTAACTCCTCCCGATTGTTATCGGGGTCAGACCCCGACATGGTCGCAAGCTCCCTACGGGGCAGTCAGAAAATGATTGTCCCCCTCGGCTCACGTCAGCCAAGAACGTGCTGCATTTTCCTCATGCGACAGAAAAGCCAAGGTCTCCTTGTTGGTGCCGATTCATCGGCACCATCAGTGGCCTTAAAACAATTCAGCCAGGATAGGAGTTAGCAAGACCGAGGATAGGAACCAATTACTGTCCCGTAGTGAGCGTGCGAACGTACGGGGTTTGAGTCCGGCAGCTGCCGGACGAGTTTAATTGGCTCCCGAGGCCGTAGACACGGTCGAGATATTTCCGCCACGAGAGTGTGTGGGGTGTTTAAGAAAACGGAAGTTCACGGGGCCGTGTTCAGATTGGACAATGATCGCAAGATTTTACATGCTTCCCCACTAATCCCAAGCCCTTGGGTATGGAAACTCGGTTTCGTAATTTGCTTTCACCTCCAATGAATACAACCGAGACTATCCTACCTTCCGTTCCTCCGGGTACGCAGGAACAGAGCCGATCCATTCCTCTCGATAATGAACTCCGGCTGATCCTTTTAAGACTCGTATTCTGGGGACGGATTGTGGGTATCATGAACATGATTACCGGGACTCTCCTCTGTCTGGCACTTATTGCTCTTATCATCCCTGCCGTTGTCGTCGGAGTATTTCTCATTGTCATGGGTTCAAGACTCCTCTCAGCCTCCTCCCATTTCCGCAACGTTCTGAATAATCCGTCCGTCTCCCTTCTGTCGAAAGCCCTGCATAAACTGCGGTCGTATATCTTCCTCAATGGTCTTCTGCTTATTCTCCTGATCGCCTTTGTAGTGGTGGCGGTTATCTGGATCCTCGCTTTCGGCAGCGGGTTCTGGGAAATCTGGAACGAAAACATCAATCATTTCGTCCTAACAATGACTCCCAGATCGGCCTGAGGGTTGCATATTCTGACTTCACCCAATCCCCAGTGAAGTTCCCTTACCAACTGCTTCAGATCAAGAGTAGTGAAGGAACCAGGGTTTTTCGATTCTTCCTCTGCTTTTTTCTTCTTATCTCCGCTCTCGTCGTGGGGAGGACTGCAAGGGATACTTTTTTTCTTAGCAGGTTTAGTCCAGACTATCTGCCCCACGTATTCATTGCGGTGGCCGTTGTCGTGGGCGCCGCGGTTTCTTTCTATACCCGGATGGCCAGCCGGTTCGCCATGATCCCAACTGTCCTGGCCACCTATGGCATAGCCAGCCTGTCACTTATCGTCCTGCAGTTCTTCTTGAAGCTCCCGGGTGTTTATGCCCTCCTCTACGTCTGGATGGAAGTAATTAGCACTCTCACGACGATCCAGTTCTGGCTTCTGGCCAGTAGAGCGTTCACTACAAGAGAGGCCAAACGTTTGTTTGGCATCATAGGAAGTGGAGGAGCTGTAGCCAGCACTGCCATTGGATTTTCCATACGACCGTTTGTTCATACCTGGGGGACTGATTATCTCCTGATGATATCGGCGGGGTTTATCCTGGCGAGTTTCGGCATGATTTACACGCTCCGCCCTTTTATCTCCGGTCTGTCAATTCCTCGCACGAAGCGACACCAGGAGGAACGTGCCTCCAGGCATCCATTTCGAAATCCGTACCTCAGGACTCTCACACTCACTGTGGGAATTTCAACGCTCGTGGCCACTCTGGTTGACTATCAGCTGAAAATCATAGCGAGTGAAAGCCTGAATGAGGCCTCCCTGGCAAGCCTGTTCGGATCACTGTATGGCATCATTGGCGTAGCATCCATTCTTATGCAGTTCCTCGTGACAGGAAGATTACTCTCCAGGTTCGGAATTCTCTGGGGACTCATGCTCCTTCCTGCTGCTCTTGTGACAGGGAACATCATGCTCCTGATTAGTCCCGTGATTCTCTCCGCGATCATTACGCGGGCAGGGGATCAAATCTTCCGATACACGGTCCACGGTTCGGCCAGCCAGCTATTGTGGCTTCCCGTGCCTGCCGGGGAGACAGGGCGGGCCAAGCCGTTCATCGAGGGTACCATGAAAAACAGTGCTCAGGCCCTGTCCGGTTTCCTCATCATCGGCATGATGACTTTCCTCGATGTTCGATTTCTTAGTGTACCTTCTCTGCTCCTCTTGATCGTCTGGATCCTCGCCAATTTCAAGTTGAGGGACGGTTACCTCACTCAGTTGCAGAAAGCCATCGAAAAGCGGTCTCTCGATTTTGTGTCATTGGAAATCGATGTCACCGATCCCCTGATTGTCAAAACTGTTCGAAAAGCCATCATGGAAGGGGATGATCATCAGAGGCTTTTTGCTCTCGATAGCATCAAGGACCTTTCTCTTTCGCCGTGGTCAGCCGATTTGAGAAAGGTCTTTCCAGGAACATCACCCATTGTTCAGAAGAAGATTCTGGAATTAGCAAGGAGAAACAGCGACGCGGTATCCGATGAGGACATACTGTCTCTGATGCATTCCGAAGATGATGGTGTAGCCGCTGAAGCTATGGTCGCCTGTGGCGAGCGGGAGCTTACACATGGCCTTCCGGCTCTCCGGGACATGCTTTCCTCGAACATTCACCGACGACGGTCAGGAGCGGCCGCGGGTATTCTGTTGATGGGAGTCAACAATGCTTCCAGGGCCAACTCAATTCTGAAAAGCATGCTCTACGACCCAAACAACGATATCCAGATTGCCGCGCTTCAGTCGGTTGGTCACATCCCCGCCATCGTCTCTGACAAGGGATTGGCAACACTACTTGAAGACGATTCTACCGACGTTCGGAATCTCGCCATCGGCTTGGCTGCCCAGCGCGGAAATCCCCTTCTGATACCCTCTCTTGTAAACAATCTTGGGGATCCTGCAACAATGTTCTCAGCCCGCGACGCACTGAGATCGTTTGATCCAGACGAGGTAACATCCACTCTTATCGAAAGACTGCCTGAGACGAGAGCATCCACAGCGCTTACGGCAGGAATCATACGAGCCCTGGGGAAATTCGGCAGGGGCCCTTCGGTGGACCCGGTTATACGGATGCTGAACGATGGGGAAGAGACGGTGACAGAAGAAATCGTAAACGCCCTGGTGAAAATCTCCCGGCGCGAAGGACTTACCGAGGATCAGCTGACCGACATTGAGACGGTTCGAGATGGATTCATTCAGTCTTCCCACACTCACGCAGCCCTGCTTTCCCGGTTTACAGGGAACGACTCCGCCATCCTGATAAAAGACCACCTGCTCGTAACACTTGAGAAGCAGAGAAAGTGGATCCTGAAGCTCAGTCTCCTCCGTTTCCCTGACAGTCCAGTGGAAACTTTCTTACACCGTCTGTCCTCGGGTGATTTGAGAGCCAGGGCGAATGTGCTGGAAATGCTTGATAACCTGATGTCACATGATGATCGGGAAAGAATCCTGCCCCTTTTTGATGACGCTCCATCCCAGGATAGGATTTCTCATATTCAGGTGTCCCTGGAACAAACACTGGCAGAATGGCTCCGCTCAGGAAACGAATGGATATCTGTAATTGCTCTGGACTACGTTTTGAGGAATAAGATGGTGCACATACTGGAGCTGAGCGAATGGGAACATGAGTCGGATTGGATGCGTTCTTCCGATTCCATGTTACACAAGGAGGTCATGACTCAAGACTGGAATCGGCAGGAATCATCGCTGCGACAGATGCCAGACTTTCAATGGGAAAAACTAATATTGAAGGAGATGCCCATGTACTCAACGCTTGAAAAGACTATTTTTATGAAAGGGGTAGCCCTGTTCCAGGAAATCTCTGGAGAAGAGGTAGCTCGCGTCGCCCAGATCTCAGAAGAAAGGCGGCTGAGTGCCGGTGAATCGGTATTCGACGAAGGGGATGTAGGGGATTCCATGTTCATTATCATGAATGGACAGATCCGCGTTCACAAGTCCCGGGAAAAAAGTGGAACGCAAAAAGAGGTAGCCGTCCTCTCCAGAGGTGAATTTGTGGGAGAGATGGCCCTTCTGGATCAGGAACCACGATCCGCCTCCGCCTCCGCCCTTGAGGAAACCGTTCTGTTGGGAATCCACGGAGAGGATTTCTATGATCTCATGGCGAGTCGCGTGGAGATTATGCAGGGAATCGTCAGGGTGTTAACGCGAAGATTGAGGGAAGCGATTGCCTGAGGTAAATACCTTACAGGCTCCCAACCTGCTGGGCTACCTGTTGGGTTGAGGCACTCAAGGTTTTCCCTTGAGTATCTCGCCAGTTTTTTCTTCGACGGTTTCCACGGCTTTCTCCTTAACCGACTCACCCAGGTCACCCACCTTCTTAGTGATGGCACCTTTCACCCCCTCGACCTCTTGCTCCACCGATTCTTTCAACTCCTGAGGCGTTGTGGGAACTTCCTTTCCCGTCAGAATGAGGTAGGCAAAGTACAAAACCAGAAGGGCAGCCAAGAATAGTGCGAATTTTATCAGGCGCTTGATGAACGCAAACACGACCAAAAGGGCTAGAACGACAACCACCGCCAGGACGACCGGGTTCTGAGTCAGTTTATCGATTATCGAATCCATCCACCATCACTTCTCACGCGCGTCAACGGGGATACTCAAAGACTCTCCAACATGGATCATGTCAGGATTTTCGATGACCCCCTTATTTAGATCGAATATTTCTTTCCACCGAAAACCGTCATCGAGATAACGCTCTGCGAGGTGCCACAGCGTCTCCCCGGCCTCTACACGGTGGAGAACGTAACGGGACTCCTCCTTAGCCACCTTAACAGGATGCGTTAATTTCGAGACGAATGCGGCAAATTCAAACAACGGACTGTTCTCCTGGTCGTGGCAACGGATGCACTGGACCTCCTCGATGGAGCCAGAAGGATAATGGTCAGGTTCTTTCAAGTGTGTCACGGGCATCCAGTGACATTCCGTGCAGTTGACATTCTTCAGTTCCGCTGTGATGTTGTAGTTTAGGTATCCGTCATCCCGGCCAAATCCCGTCGTGTGACAAACGAGACAGTCGGGACTCTTCTCTTTATGCTCTCCCTTCAATACCTGGAAGGAGGATGCGTGGGGTGTCGTGAGCCAATGCTCCAGTTCACTGGCATGGCACGTTCCGCATAGCTCTGAAGACGTTGCTAGAAAGGAAACGGGTATGGGGCTTATTCGTTCCACACGGCTCCCGCTCCGAATTCTTATGAGCCGGTTGTACTCCACGATCATGGCCACCGCCGTGGAGTCGTTGGGTAGTCCGATATCCATGGGCACCAGTACACCCTCGTAGCTCTCCAGGTTTTTTCTCTCGTCAAACACCAGTTCCAGCTGGCCCACGAAGTAGCCATCTTTTCCGGCCTGGACGATGAGCGTGTTGCCCAATTTCTCGGGTTCTTCCAGAATTGTCTGGGTGTGACCGCCAATGATGATGTCGATGCCGGAGACTGATGTGGCCAATTCCCGGTCTTTATCGATCCCGAGATGCGAAAGAACAACGAGGAGATCCACGCGGTCCCTGAGACCGGTAACGCGGTCCTGAAGAATTTCCCCGTAAGGCGTAATGTCTACAGCTTCCGTAACATGCTGGGGATAGAAGCGAAAGATTTCGGGATCCATAACGGATAGGATGCCCAACGTCATGCCGCCCCGGGTCACCGTGAGTTCCCTGCTTATGCGCGGCAGATTCGGTTTCGCAAGATTCGTTGACACAAAGGAAAGATCAGAAGTCTCCATCAGACCCGAAAGAAAATTGACGCCGCGGAAGAACTCCTGATCCCCAAGACCCACCGCATCGTAAGGAATCAATTCATAAACTCTGAAGGCCATACTGTCCTTCAAGGTGTTCCGGGTGGCAGAAAGAAAGTCACCGGCGTCAAGAAGTACCGTGTTGGGGTGCTCTTCAAGCCACTCCCGAATATAGAGAACACGCTTCTCCAGGGATCCGTACGATTTCCCGGGACAAAGACAGTTTTCCAGGGCTCCATTGGTATTGTTTGTGTAGAGAATGTAGATGCTGGCGGCAGGGGCAGTCGTAATAAGAAGAGCGATAATGAAAAGGATTGGAAGGATAAAGCGGGGGGGCATTAGTCTCTTCATCCGGTCGAGGGAGCTTCTCAGAATATGAAGGAAAAGAGAATACAATTCAAGGCAATTCTGTCTAAGTTAATCCATGTTCTTCATTCGAAAGCATTACCTGATTGTGCTACTGCCACTGCTGCCGACCACTGCTTCCGTCTTCGGCCAGGATATCTATCCTGCAGATACCCTCGTTTCCTCAAATGAAGTCTCCATGATAGGAAAAGCCTTCGTCCTGCCCATTTCCCTCTGGCAGAGATTCAGCTATAATGTCCCCTTCATCCAATGCCAGTACTACCCCAGTTGCAGCAACTACGCCGCCGGGAGTATTTCAGAACATGGGGTGCTGTTGGGAACGGCCCTGGCCTCGGATCGAATAGTACGGTGTAATCCTTTCGCCCATCACTATCATCTTCGCGAGACACCTGGGGAGTTTCATCCCGATGGTCGCATCGTCGATCCCGTCCCGGCCTTACCCTTTGCTGCAGAGAACAATGGGAACAAATCCCCATTGCTTGCCTCGGCGTTCTCTACCCTCATCCCGGGAGCTGGCCGGATCTATGCAGGACGTACCTGGGACGGTATTCTCGGATTCCTCACGGTCGTTCTAGCCGCGAACGTCACGCGAGTGAGCCATCAGCGCGAAAGAAGGTTTGAGACGGCGATTTTCGGACTTGTCACTGCAGCTTTCTATTCAGGGGAAATCCTTGGCGCTTACAGGACGACGGCAAAGATGCGTTGAGCGCCGCAAGAATCACGGGTGAAGTGACTGTATATATTGGTAAGTTTGTCTGCGTTCGCCACGGTAGCTTAGGGGTAAAGTCCCGACAGAGCCGTTTTCGACTTGATGGCAGGAATAAGGCCACCATAACTTCCCGATGGAGATCGGGAGTAGAGCAGCGCAACGACAGGTTTTCAAGAATTCGCCACGGTAGCTTAGGGGTAAAGCAGTCGATTCGTAATCGACAGACCGGGGGTTCAAATCCCTCCCGTGGCTCTGGTACCAGGACCCTTTATGCCGGAATAGTGATGGGATCGCCCCAGTTTCGCTAGGGCATTCCCCCGGGTCGTTTTTAGGGTCCCACGATAGAGTTCTTAATCTCAGGTCCAATGTTTAAAAGACCGGTTTTCTGGATCCTCCTCACCCTTTTCTCCGTCACGTGTATCGGACTCACCGTAAGGTATTTTCCTGAGGCCTTTCCGCTTGTAACACTCGATCTTCAAATGGATCGTCAAGCGGCTCTTCGTTCCGCCCGGGAACTGGCTCTTCAGCACAACTGGGGACCAGAAGAATTCAGACAGGCCGCGTCCTTTCAGCTGGACAGACAGACTCAGACTTTTGTGGAGCTTGAAGCGGGGGGAACGGAAGCTTTCGCCAGAATGCTGGAGGAGGATCTTTATTCTCCCTACACGTGGCGTATCAGACATTTCAGGGAAGGCGAAACCAATGAAACGCTGATTCGGTTTACACCCAGGGGAACACCGCATGGGTTCGTGGAAAAACTCCACGAGGAAGAACCGGGAGCAAGTCTAACTACTGATTCGGCCCTCTCCATTGCCGTGCGCACTGCCGAGGATACGTGGGGAATTGATCTGAACGACTACGAACGAGTCGAGGAGTCTCAGGAAACGCTTCCTGGAGGACGAACCGACCACACTTTTGTGTGGGAACGGCGAGGCGTGCAGGTGGGTGAGGGAAAATATCGACTTCGAATGGTCATCGGTGGAGATAAGCTTACCATGTTGACCCACTTTGTGAAAATCCCTGAAGCTTTTAGCCGGCGTCACCAGGAGATGCGCTCAGCCAACAATACGATTGCCGCCATATCTGTCGTGGTCGTGGGACTCCTTTACATACTCGGTGGATGCATAATCGGAGTGTTCCTGCTTCTCCGAAAGAGGTGGATTCTCTGGCGGAAGCCGATAATGTGGGGGTTTGTGATCTCATTCCTTCAGGTTCTCGAAGGAATCAATCGATGGCCTTTGACGTGGATGAGCTATGACACTGCCCTCACTGCCAGCCGCTTCCTGCTGACACAGATCGCGATTCTCGTCATAAGTTTTATCTCTCTCGGTGTTATCGTCTCCCTCGCCTTCATGGCCGCCGAAAGCCTGTCGAGGAAGGCATTCCCTCACCACATTCAACAGTGGCGACTTTGGTCCCGGGGTGTTGCGAATTCTCTCCCCGTACTGGGTAGAACAGTGGCAGGCTATCTTCTCGTGAGTGTCTTCTGGACTTATGAGGTGGGACTCTATTTTTTCTCCACAAAAGTCCTTGGCTGGTGGACGCCGTCTGAAGCACTGTTTCAACCGGATGTGTTGGCCACCTATTTCCCCTGGCTCTCATCCATTGCCATTTCGGCTCAGGCAGGTTTCCTCGAGGAAAGTCTCTTCCGGGCCGTGCCCATTGCGGGAGCGGCACTCCTTGGCACCAGATTTGGCCACAGAAAGGCATGGATCGCAGGGGCATTCGTACTTCAGGCCCTCGTCTTCAGCGCCGCTCATGCCAACTATCCCACCCAGCCCGCCTACGCGCGCCTGGTTGAATTGATTATTCCGTCAATTGGGTTTGGATTGATCTACCTGTTTTTCGGCCTCCTCCCCGCTGTCATACTGCACTTTGGGGTCGATGTGGTGGCCTTTGCCATGCCTCTGTTCGTTTCATCGGCTCCCGGGACCTGGCTGAATCAACTCACGATCGTGCTCGCTTCCCTGATCCCTCTGCTCGTCGTGCTTGGAATAAGACTCCGGGCGGGCAAATGGCGTAGGATTTCTGAAACAGACTACAATCGAGCGTGGGCCGTACCCGAAAAGGAGCGGGTGGTAAAGGAACCGTTGGAATGGCCGAAGAGAGAGACTCCAGGTCCGGCAACAGTCCGGCTCGTACCGCTGGCGGGACTCGTGGGACTGGTCCTCTGGTTTGGATTTACAGATTTCCGCACCGATGCTCCCCGTCTTACCATTTCCCGTGGTGATGCCACCGCGCTGGCTGAAGAAGCCCTCTCTGAAACAGGCATGGAGTTGCCGGAGAATGCACGGACCTTGAATGGAATCGAGGGCCGGGTGGATCAGCGTGACCGCTTTGTCTGGCAGACGGGGGGGAGAGAACTCTACGAAGAACTCATGGGTGAGCACCTGGAGCCCCCCCATTGGAGAATTCGTTTTGTCCAGTTTGAAGGGGACGTGGCGGAGAGGGCTGAAGAGTTCCAGGCGTTCGTGGCGGGTGACGGGGAGGTTTTCAGAATTCGTCATCAGCTCCCGGAGGCACAGGAGGGAGCCTCCCTTTCAGAAGAGAAGGCAAGAATCCTCGCTCACACAGCTATTGAAAACTTGTACGGGATGGATCCCGCGAAGCTTAAGAAGGTATCGGCTGAGGAGTCGAGGCGTCCTAACCGGCGCGACTGGCTATTTACCTTTGCGGATACGGTGAACTACCCCTTGAGCGAGGGGGAGGCCAGGATTGCGATAGAGATTAGCGGAGATAACATCGGGGACAGCAGAAAATATGTGCACGTGCCTGAAGATTGGGCCCGGGGAGAGAGAAATCGCAATAACCTGACAGGAATACTCGTGCTCTTTTGCAGCATTATTCTCATCGTCGCCCTGGTTACAGGCATCGTTGGAGCGGTGGTCAGGTGGAGTAGGAAGGACTTTTCTGTCCGTGTTTTTGCCGCCTTCGGAACCGTTCTGTTTGGATTGGGGGTTATCAGCATAATCAATGGCTGGCCAGCCACAAAGGCCCGATTCTCAACCGCGGAGCCGGTATCGAACCAGATGTTCACCGCCATTGCATTTCCTCTTCTTGGGATTCTCTTCCTCTCCATCGGTGTAGCCCTTCTCATTGGATTGATTCACAACTGGAAAAGGGAAGAGCCTGACCTCGACTGGGGCAGGGCCGCCGTTTGGGGAATCTCCTCCGGTGCCTTCGCGTTAGGAGTGAGTTCTCTGATAGCCCGCGTTGCACCTTCTTTGGAACCCAGGTGGGCAGAATATGCGTCGCTGGGCAGCTATATCCCCTTCCTGGCGGCAGGGATGCAACCGGTAGTTCAGTACGTTACAGCCACCACCGTTCTGCTCATCATCTTCGTTACGATGGATCGTTTCACCAGGGGATGGACGAAGAAGAAAGTGACCGCGTCAGCTGCTCTGGTATTTATGGGAGTCATCATCACCGGCTCTGGATCCATTGACAACCTCTGGTTCTGGATCGTTTCTGGCCTCGAGCTGGGGGCACTTCTACTTCTGGCCTACCTCTTTGTATTGAGATTTCACCTGGCTCTTGTCCCACTCATAGTAGGGACGATGATGATTATGGGTGAAGCAGGGGACAGTGTCTATCGAGCTCACCCGGCGTCCTTGCCGGGTACCATCCTTGCCATCACCCTAACCGGGCTGTTTTCTGTCTTCTGGTACGAAAGCCTGCGTAAAGGCCGGAGTTAATCCCGGAAACCTACAGGATATGCGCGAGCAGAGGAGGCTTGCAATCGTCAAACCGGCGAAGACCGGCTTGCTCAGCTGCTTCTACGGCCATGTGGAATTCAACTGTGGAGGTGGGACGGTTGATTCCTTTGTATGAAGTCTCCCCCACCCTGTGGGCAGGACGGTACTGATTCATGATATTGACAAAGGTGTCGGGCGACACTTCCGATGAGAGAAACTCGAAGATGCTCCGGGAATCATCCAACATTCCGGGCATCACCAGATGACGCACCAGAAGCCCGCGCACCGCAAGTCCCCTTTCATCAAACTGTAAATCCCCTACTTGACGGTACATCTCCCTGATGGCTGCCCTTGCAATCACGGGGTACCTGGCGGACTTCAAATATCGCTTTGACATTTCTTCCTCCCAGATCTTGAAATCGGGCATATAAATGTCTACGAGGCCCTCCATGATTTCCAGACTTTCCAGAGAATCGAAAGAACCGGTATTATAGACTAGGGGGAGACGGAGACCTCCCTGGATGGCAATGGGTAGTGCCTCGACGATCTGCGGCACCACATGTTCCGGTGTCACAAAGTTAATATTATGACACCCTTTCTCCTGGAGTTCCAGCATCATCTTCGCCAGCTGCTCGGGCACCACTTCCACACCACTATGACGCTGGCTGATGTCAAAATTCTGACAGAAGACGCATTTGAGATTGCAGTGGGAAAAAAAGATCGTTCCGGAACCCTTCCATCCGCGAAGACAATCCTCTTCACCAAAATGGGAGAAATAGCTGCTCACCATGGCATAGCGGCCGCTCATGCAGACGCCCCGTCCGTTCTCCAGCCGGTTGACGTCACACTCCCGGGGGCATACGCGACATGGGCTCAGCATGGAGAGAGCCTTCTCAACCTTCTCATCCAGAACGCCGGATTCGTAAGTCTCAAGATAGGCAGGCCATGAAGATGGTTTTTTCTGAAATGTCATTTCTCAGGAAATTGCTTAACGCACCTTTTGCCCATGTCACCCAGATCAAATAGTATCGGTTGGCATTGTCAAATGCTCCATCGTCGTTTCAGTCTTTGCTGGCAGACGCCTCGGCAACACGGAGCTTAGAATCAATCATTTCGCCGTGGCTCAGACCGAGCAAGTAAGCAAGTTTGTGAATGAGATAGTCTTCATGCTCATCAAGAATGCCATCCGCATAGATGACCGCCCATAGGGTATCCAGTATCCCAAGTTTCTCGTCCCGATTGCAGTTGTCACCGATAAGCTTGCTGAACTGCCAGAGATCGATGCTGGCTTTCCGTTCCTCCTCCGCAAGCTCAATCACCTTTTCCGCGTCCTTGCGGGTCAAACCAAATTTCTCTTCCATAGTCCTGATAATGTCCCGCATTTCACCATCGGTGAATTCACCATCCGCTTGAGCCATTTCGAGAAGAAGGGCACAGACTGCCAACGGCACAGGATCCGGCCCCTTGGCCCCACCGGACTGATCTTCATCAACGGCAATGTACTGACTGACGAATGACTTTATTCTAAACAGCATAAGTGAGCTGACACTTACTCGGCACTGAGCAATTCCACCTCGAATATCAACGTGGCGTCGGGTGGAATGGGCTCGATTCCTTCTTCACCGTAGGCGAGTTCAGGTGGTATGATGAGCTTCCGTTTTCCTCCAACCTTCATTGTTGCCACACCTTCGTCCCATCCTTTGATCACCCGTCCCACACCAAGTACGAATGAAAACGGTTTCCCGGAGCCTACTGAGCTGTCAAATTGTGTTCCATCCTCCAGCCATCCCGTGTAATGAACGGTAACGTATCGATCTGGCTGGGGGGATTTGCCCGTTCCTACCACCATGTCCACGTATTTCAACCCTGATGAAGTGGTGACCTCATTACCGGCGTCTTCTTTTGAGCACCCCAGGAATATCAGCAGCCATACCAGAACTATCCCCTGTTTCCTCATGTATCCTCCCTTCTTCATATGAATAGTTGAATAGACGGTAAGTGTAAGATGATTTGACTAAAAATCCTAAACGAGAGATGGTGTACTTAGTAAATTCCAGGTGCATTCCCTCGCGTTCCTGAACCAGAGGGAGAACTGAAATGAGACAATTCGTTCTCATCATCATTCCACTGTTCTTGCTCCTGTCGTGTTCCGAGAGGAACGGGTTGACAACAACATACTATCCCAACGGAAATAAGAAGGAAGAAGGAAAACTTAAGTACGACAAGAGGGACGGACCATGGACCTGGTGGTACGCAAGCGGTCAAAAGCGGGGGGAGGCTGTTTATACGTACGGCAGGAGAAACGGATCCAGTGTCTGGTGGTTGGAAAACGGAGAAAAGGAACGGGAAGGAATGTTCAAAAACGACAAGCTCGACGGGAGGTGGATTTTCTGGTACGACAGCGGCCAGAAGAAGACGGAGAAAAACTTCCGGATTGGAACTGTGGAAGGCAGATATGTTAGTTGGTTTGAAAACGGAAATCGGAAGCAGGAAGGAACATACAAGCGCGATAGGAAAGATGGG
The DNA here is from genome assembly GCA_036476315.1 of Candidatus Neomarinimicrobiota bacterium. Classification (NCBI taxonomy): domain Bacteria; kingdom Pseudomonadati; phylum Fidelibacterota; species Fidelibacterota bacterium. The sequence continues at coordinate 21,598 of JAZGBI010000045.1, forward strand.
AAGTGGACCTACTGGTATAAGAACGGCCAGCCACGGAGAGAAGAAAACTACAGAGAGGGAACGCGTGATGGAAAATGGTTCTGGTTCCGCCGTGACGGTTCACAAGGCCTGGAGGGCAACTACAAGGATGGAAAAAACCACGGACTATGGGCAGCCTGGTACGAAAATGACCAACTGGAATTCCAGCAGCATTACAGGGACGGCGAAAAGGTGGGTACGTGGACCTACTGGAACGATAGGGGAGAAGTCGTCAAAGTGGAACATCACGAATCCGCGCTACTTTCCGGAAGTGAAAAATGAGATAAAAACAAGCGCCTCGGCGGTCCCGTCCAGCGTTGGCTCATTCGTAGAATAGTCCCAGAGATCATCATGGTACACCGCCAGTTCGTCTTCTTTCGAGAGACGAATGCCCTTTGAGAAGAGCGAGCATTGACAAACCCATGGAAAATCTGAGAAATTGGTTGACGTATATTGTCCATACCGTTGTTCGATAAACTTATGGGATCAGATGAGTGGTGCCGACCTTTCGGATTCTGCTCCAGCCCACCTGGTGTAGGTTAAGAGTCATAGGCATGCCGAATGGCTAGGCGCGTACATCATCTTGCGTCAGCCAGCGCCTTTACTTCACTCGCCAGTCGATCCCCCAGCTCATCCTTGTGAACCTCCAGCTCGTACCTCGCCTGAAGATTCAACCAGAACCGCTCTGATGTGCCAAAGTACCGGGAAAGTCTCAGTGCGGTATCCGCCGTAATGGCTCTCTTCCCGAGAACGATTTCATTGATCCGACGAGGGTCAACATTGATATCCCTTGCGAGCCGGTATTGGCTAATTCCCATCGGCTTGAGGAACTCTTCAAGAAGGATCTCCCCCGGATGGATTGGTTCGATTTCCCGCTTGTCCATAGTTACCTCCTCACGAATGATAATCTGTTATCTCAACCGAGTACGCATCGCCTTCACGCCACTCGAAGCAAATGCGCCATTGATCGTTGATACGTATGCTATGCTGACCTGCACGAGATCCTTTCAGCTTCTTCAGACGATTCCCGGGTGGGATTCTTAGATCCTGCAAGGAATCAGCAGCGTCAAGGACAAGAAGTTTTCGGAGCTCATGGCGCGGGATCTGCGGCGGAAGCCTCCTAGGTCTCTGGCCGCAAAACAGCTTCTTTGTGTCTGAATCAGCAAAGTGCTTGATCACTACAAAGAATATTAGCGTACTACACTATTAGTGTCAAGCACTATGAATGCCCGTGCAAGATCTGTTTGCTAAACTACTTCGCTCAATGTTTTCTTTTCTCAAGACCATATTTATCATATTTCTCTGTGAGCTCTGTCCCACCTGCCTGCGGGCAGGCAGGTTAAATGCGAAGCTATTTAATCGGAGTGGCTTCGTGGTAAACGGTTTCTTCTCATCTGCACCAGTACAGCACCCACAGCGGCAATCACAATGCCTGTTCCTTCAATGGGCGTAATCTTCTCACCAATGAAAACCCATGCCAGGATGGCAATTTGAATCAGCATCGTTCCGTTTATGATGCTGGATTCCATTGCTGTTAACGTCCTGAGGGTCACATTCCAGAGAGTGAAAGCGAAAGCCGTATTAATGACAGCCAGCCATATCAGGTACATAAAACTTCTGGGACTTACACTTGGCAGCCCCTCCGTTGTAAGTCCGATGATCAGAAGAAGAGCTGACCCTATTCCCATACTCACCAGTGTCACCACCAGGGGACTGATATTCCGGTTTCGATTGATGTCCCGTCCCAGTACGGATGCCCAGGAGTTTGCCAGCACGCCCACAGTCATAATCACCAATCCCCACGCCTCGTTACCGGTCAGCACAACGGGATAGAAGTACGCAATCATGCCGATGATAAATAGAGATACACCCGTCCACTGGAGCAGTGTTGGCCTTTCTTCGAGAAGAAATATTCCACCGATCGCCACAAACAGTGGAGTGAGGTTAAGAATGAGACTAACGGTGACGGCTGGTAATAGGGAAAGGCCCAGGAACTGTGCGCCCTGGGTCACCGTGTAGAATACGAGGCCTAACATGACCAGTTTTTTCCACTGGTGCGTCGTTAACCTCTTTATCTCCTCGAGGTGTTTCCTCGTCAGAATAAAAGGGACAAAGCAAACGAAGGCTATGACATAACGCAGGCCCGCAAACGTTATGGGTGGGATTTCCAGCAATCCCCACTTAATGATAATGAATGAAGTTGACCAGAGGAAGGTAACCAGAAGCGCTTGAAGAACTGCGATCAGGTGAGGAAAGACCAACATCTCCCGCCCCGGATTTCTGCATTGTCGGGGCTATTCTTTTTTCGTCTCATCGGGCTTGCGAACCCAGGAACGCCGTTCTGTGAAGGATTCGATCTTCAAATCCGCCCAATCATTGATGATTTTCCTAAGTCGTTCAACGTGCTCCGGCTCGTCTGACAGTTTCTCTTCCATGGATTGGATCAGCTCCTCACGGATCTCCTGTATTTGCCCATAACTCATGACGGATTCTCCTGTCCAGGATTCCCGTTCGGCCCGCTTGGCTTCTCTGCGGGATTCCACATGAGCCAGTTGATGCCTCTTCCCAAACAAAAATACCACAAGCAAAACAATCAGGATTATGAAACCGATTATGATCTCATTCATGGCTAATCCTCACTGCAGAGTCACCGGAATTTTTAACACGGTTACCCAGTAGAGAACGACCATACCCACCATGACCATGAGTGCTACAGGCCACGCGGGGATGGCCAAGCGAATGAAATCCTTGGCTTCCAGTTGGCCACTTGCGTAGACAATGGAACTTGCCGGCGTGCCAATGACGAGCCAGTATGACAGGGACGTGGCAATAGCCAGGGCCACACCCACGAGAAGAGGATTTGTAGAGGAACTTTGTGCCATGTCCAGGACCACAGGACCGATCACTGCCACGGTGGCTCCGGCGCTCATCAAGTTCGTGAGTCCAGCACCCATCGCCACCGCCAGGAGTACCAGGGCAACGCCCGATTTGATGCCTAGAGGGGCTACCGCGGTGAGGATACTGTCCGCCAGCCATCCGGCGGCGCCGGAAGACTTGAAAACGGATCCGAGACTTATGGCACCAGCATACAGAATTATGACGCCCCAGCTTACATTGGTTTCATAGTCTTTCCATGAGGTGAGCCCCAGTAGCATGTACAAGACGGCGCCGGTGATGGCTACACCGCCAAGGCCAAGAGAAAACCCAAGCAAGTGCCGGGTGATCGACTTGTCCGTAATCCAGAGATAAACTACGAAGATCATGATGGCCAGGACCACCCACTGCCTGAACGTCATTTTTCCGTGCTTTTCCAGATCCCGTTTCAGAGTTGTGACGGCACCGGAAAGGTCATTCACCTCAGGTTTGAACAGCAACGGCAACAGAAAGGCCATTACCACCGACATCACCACGGTGTAGAAAACACCCATGGAAATCCACCGCATGAAGGATACTTCGATCCCGATGTTGGATAAGAACCCAATCATGATAGCATTTCTGGCTCCCCCCGTGGGGCTCATGGGGGCACCTATCATGCAGCCCATCGCGATTGACATCATGAGCAACTTTCCCAACCTCGGTGCCGGCACTGTCTTATTGGTCAGTGTAAAAAGCGCCAGCGCTATAGGAATGTACATGGGAGCAATCGATGCTTCATTGATGAACGCTGATGGAATGGCCGTCCCCAGGAGAATGCCCAGGACGATCATCCGGGTCTTCGTGCCCGAGAGTTTCACCACCAACATGCCGATCCGCTTGTCAAGCCCGTATTTCACCAGTGTAGCCCCGATAGCCAGGGAACCGGCAATAAACCAGACAGCATCATGGGCGTAGGTGGAAACGATCTCCCCGGGTGGCGTGACTCCAAAAAATAGCTGGACCAGGCCGATGATGAGTGCCACAGCCGGCATAGGCACGGCCTCCGTGGCAAAGAATACCACTCAGGCAGCTAGGAGGGCGATTATGGTTTTGATATGCGTGGCTTTGATGGCAATTGTTGCAGGATCAAGATGGCTGAAAAGGACTTCAGCTTTGGCCGTCATGGAGACCGGGGTGGGCAGAAAGAAGCGTATCACCACGAAAAGGGAGACACCGACGGCCAGCCATTTGAAGTTGGTGGTTTTTGCGAAACCGCCCGAGGAACTCTTCTCAGAAGTGGGCATTGTTTTCGGCAAATATGACGCAGCAGATAGTTCCACGCAAGAAAAAGACTGTCCTCCCCAACTATCTGGTGTATTTAGACATGCAAGTCGTAAATTCTCGCGGCTGGTGTCTTCAGACTCCTTGATCCAGGGGGGATCCTCGATAATTTTCTGACAGAATAGACCTAAGAAAGATCAATGCATAAGTTGGATGGAAAAGTAGCCCTGGTGACTGGCAATTCACGGGGAATTGGACCCTACATATCCCGGACCCTTTCCCGGGAAGGTGTGACCATTGTGGGAGTAGCCCGTTCCGCCGAAGGACTGGAACGAACTGAGGTGGATATACGGGCTCAAGGAGGAAAGTGCTATTCCCTCCCCTTCGATCTGACTCAGCTGAACGACTTACCCGATCTCGTTGAACGGGCGACATCCGTGGCCGGAGAGATCGATATCCTGATTAACAATGCCGCTTTGGAATCCTACAAATATTACGTTAACAATGACCGAGAAGACGTCTCATCCATTCTCAAGTTAAACTTGAGGGTACCCATGGAATTGAGCAGATTGATGCTGCCGACCATGCAAGAAAGAGGGGGACATATTGTCAACGTCGCATCCCTGGCAGGGAAAAAGGGAATCATCTTCAATTCGATCTACTCAGCCAGTAAGTCAGGTTTGATTACCTGGACTGACGCCATGGACCAGGAATTGAGGGGAACAGGGGTTGGCATTTCCGTCATTTGCCCCGGGTATGTCCGGGGGGTCGGTATGTTTGCTAACAGTCATCTGGAAGCTCCCCGTTTGCTCGGGACGTCGAGTCCCCAGTCGGTGGCCGACGCTGTCCTCAAGGCCATCAAGGAAGAGAAGTCTGAAATCATTGTCAACCCGGGTCCCATAAAGCCCCTGCTTGCCCTTGGGCAACTGATTTCTTCTTCCTTTGCCTACAAGATTGTCAGGTGGTTCGGAATCGTCGAAATGAACAAAAAGCGTGTGGCAATGCAAGAAAAGTTGGAAAGAAGAGACGACGGCTGATCTGGTGTGGGCTGGGAACTCCCCCTAGTCCCGCAGGATGGTGAGTGGAATTTCAGTGAGGCTCAAAAGATTAATAGCAGCTCTGTTCTTCTTGCTCACGGTTTCTCAATCCAATTCCCAGGTTCACCTGGGCATAAAATTCATCGGACCGACCATTCACCTGAAGAAAAGCCCGCATCCTCATTTGTACCAGAGGAGGCTGGACAGGAATGGATTCCTGGTGCTGAACGTTGGGATTATCGTATCATTCGAGGTATTCCTGTATAAGGACATGGTCTCACTGAAAATGGTTCAGGGAGTCCTGTCAGATTGTGCCGAACATCTCGCAGGATTTTCACATATCGGCTTAAGGGGAACCCTCGCTGGTAAGAATCACTCCATAAGTATAGGTAACGGTCCCACCGTTTTCTACCGGAAAGACTGGCGGTCCTTGCCCGGCTATGTAGATGAGGGAATATTCAAAAGAAAACGGGGCTGGCAGTATGTCTTTTTCTGGCATGCGGGAGAAGTGGAATACAATTCCCACATTAACGGAAACTTCACTCTATCAACAACAATTATTCCCGGTCCTCCCGAGTTCGTCGCGCTGGCCTCCGGAGTTCGTTATTAACTGCAAAACACCGTACTTTTTTCCGTCATCATTGGCCTACTTTGTCGCTGTGAATACGGGGGTTTTGATCAAAGAATGATGACGCACTTGCTCGCAGGAAAAAAGGGGGGCTACAAAGGTCTCATTCTCCTGTTGCTAAGTTCTCTGTGCTGGAGCCAGACATCACCCTACCCTGATCAATTCCACAGCATCGAAGGGGCTGATTCCTTGCTCCATGAAGCGGTAGCGGTTGATGGCATAACATTTGATGATAATGAGCACGGAATAAGACTCCAAGATGATGGATTAACAGGATCTATCATTCTGAATGATCGGAGTAGTCCGGTGCCATTCAACCTTGGTCTTCCTTCCTGGAACGGTACCGCACCTCATGATAGCACCGCCTTTAGAATTTTCATACGGTTTCCGCAGGACTCGGGTTCCCATAACCTTTTATGGGGATTTTCAGTATTGAGTGGTTTTTTCTTGACTTTACAGGAAGACCATGGTATCCTAATCAGGATGGGTGCGCTATACTCCTGATTTCCATCTAATAGCGCAAGTCCTTTGTGAAGTAGCAAGAGGGGTGGTAAGCAGGTGAAAAAATACCGTAGGTGCGTCGTGTGGGCCGCTTTATTGTATCTGTGCATTCCCCCACACTATCTCCTTGGGGGACGGCTGAGTTCTTCTCCTGGTTCCGTCAGGAGGATCTGGTTTTCTTCCACGGCATGGTCCACGGGAGATACCACCGGGGGCTCAGATGTGTGGGGGTACGAGGCACCTGACGGGGAAGAGTATGCCATCATGGGCGTCCGGGATGGAGTGGCCGTGGTGAGGGTCTCGGACATGAGCACTATCGACGTCTTGCAGGGTCCGAAGGACAATGATTACTACTACCACCGAGATATCAAAACCTACGACCATTACGCCTACGTGGTGAATGAAATGCCGGGTACAAATGAAGGCTTGATGATACTTGATCTTAACTACCTTCCCGACAGCGTGCGGTTTGTGGGAAGTTATTCCGGCAATGGTCAGGTCCGCTCCCACAACCTCTCCATCGATACGGAAACGGGATACGCCTATATCGTGGGACAGGACTACTCCGGCTTTCGAATCGTGAGTCTGGAAGATCCAGAGAGTCCGGTAGAGGAGGGGTACGTTGCCACGCCCGATATTCACGATGTTTTTGCCCGGAATGATACACTCTATGTGGCCGAGGGGTCCAACAGAACTTTTTCCATATATGACTTGAATGACAAAAGTAATCCCCTGCTGTTAACTCGAGTATACATCCCCTCGGAAGGTTACAGTCATAACATCTGGCCAACGGATAATGGGGACTATGTTCTCACCACGGAAGAGACTGCTAATCGGACGGTGAAAGTGTGGGACGTCCGGGATTTGGGGAATGTCCAGCTCGTGGGAGAATACCTCGGAGGAAACCGCCTGGCCCATAACGTGCATGTGAAGGGATCTCTGGCTTTCATTTCCCACTACGCCTATGGCATAACAGTGGTGGATCTCAAGGATCCCGCTAATCCCTATGAGATTGCCTCATTTGACACCTATGGAAAAAATGACGGCGGGGGTTTTTACGGCTGCTGGGGAGCTTATCCCTTTGCCTCCAGCGGGCATGTGTACACCAGCGACATTGAGGGGTATCTTACCGTACTGAAGTTTCCTGATGATTTCATAACACTACGCGTGGCGAATATGACAGTGGGACCCGCCTATGTGGCTCCTGGTGCCGGGGAGGTTGAGATCACCGCCGAACTATTCAGCACCTATGATTCCTCTTTTTCCGTGACGGCGGACGTTATGGCCTTTGATTCCGTGTCCGTAGATATGTTTTCCCTTCTGGACGATGGTGCACACCATGACGGGGAAGCAAACGACAACATCTGGGGAGGATCGTGGTCGGCCGATACCATGGAGGCCACCTATCACATCCGGATAGGGGCACAACAGGACGGCGTCACCGTTCCCGTGCGAAATCCGTCGAAGATCCCCTTTACCACTATCGGTCCCATTGTGTATGATGAGACCATCTTTCTGACCGACACCGTTGCCAATGCGGGGGACAACCTGATTCTGAGGGTGGCGTTGAAAAATGAAGGGTCCACAACCTCGGCGACTGAAGTAAAGGGGGTGTTCACGTCCGGCCATGATTGCGTGACGGATCTAAATCCTTCGAGTCTCACCTACGGGGAGATCGCAGCGGGCGAAACCTCCGTTCCCTCTAAGGGCTTTCTGGTGTTGCGAATCTCAGAGACATGCCCATCAGGAACCGATATTCCAGTGGGTGTCGTCATTTCTAGCGAAGGCAATTCTTTCTGGGAGGACAGTTTCTCGGTCCATGTTGAGCCCGAGGTGAGCGTCGCGGAGACGAAAGGTCAGGTACCAGAGACTTACGCGCTGCACCCCAACTACCCTAATCCTTTTAATCCGATAACAGCATTGCCGTATGACCTTCCGAGAAGGGCCCACGTGGATCTCACCATTTACGACATTCTTGGTCGGCCTGTGACGACCCTCGTGCGGGGTGTGGAAGAGCCTGGATCTAGGTCAGTTGTATGGGATGGAACAGATGATTTCGGAGAACCTGTCAGTGCCGGAGTTTACCTCTACCGCATCTCCGCAGGATCCTTCGGACAGGCCCGCCTGCCAGCCACTCACATTGTGGGGCAGGCAGGTGATTTTGTCCGGACCCGGAAAATGATTTTACTGCGATGATTCTTGGCATCTAATATCCCCTGATTGCAGAACACAATTTATCGTACAGAGTTTTCCAAAACACCGTGACTGAGGCAATATGGACATTTGAGCTGACAGCGTACCGGACTTGAAATCCACCGATGGTAAACAGCGGTAACTCTTATGAAGACACTCCTTCGGCAGGGGTTTTTTCTTGACTTTTCTTGTCTTACAAAGGATATTGTCTATCACGGATGCAACAACAACAAAGACTTGGGTGGCTGTTTGCCTTTTACATTCAGGGAGGGTAGTCATGTGAGAGTTTCATTGGGATACGTTTTTCTTATTGGGATTTTCGTCACCTCAATAATTACAGGTACGATCATCAGAGTCCCCCAGCACCCGCTGAAGAATGCATACACCTTCCAAAGCCAGTTACCGCTCAATCCACTCATCGAGGAAATGGTCAATATGGTCTCAGAGGATGAACTTCTGAACAATCTTGAATCACTGGTGGGGTTCCACACTCGCCATACGTCATCGGACACTTCCTCAACCGATACTGGGATCGGGGCGGCTCGGAATTTCATATTGAGCAGTTTCGAGGAATATAGACAAGCCGGCGGAGGCTCTTTGGAAGCCAGTTTCTTCGTTTTCCCGGCAACTGTATGTGAAGTCGTCAATTCTGCCCACAAGAATGTCCTGGCCACCATACCTGGGATTTCCACCCCTGAAAGGGTGTTCATGGCTAGCGGACATATGGACAACAGACCCATTGACATCTGCGATTTCACCTCCTTCGCCCCCGGGGCGAACGATGACGGCAGCGGAACGGTTGTATCCATGGAGCTGGCCCGAATATTCAGTCATTTTACAGACAGCTTTGAAAGCACAGTGATCCTAATGACAGTCACCGGCGAAGACGAAGGACTCTACGGGAGCACCGCCTATGCAGATTGGGCCCTGGAGAACGACCTGGGTATTAATGGTATGATCACAAATGACGTGGTGGGAAACATAGAAGGATGCGTGGATCCGGAGTGTCCCACGGGAGAGGAAATTATCATAGACAGCACAAGTGTGAGGCATTTTTCCGGTGACCCGTCCACGTCAACTTCCCGACAACTGTCCCGATACATGAAGCTCAAGGCGGAGCGGTATGTTAATGACGTGGATTGGACTGTCAATCTGATCCCAAGCATTGACCGGCCAGGGCGGGGCGGGGACCACATGCCTTTCTACAATAATGGATATCCCGCGGTAAGGTTTACGGAACCCCACGAATATGGCGACGGCTCTGGACTAAACGGTCGTCAACACAACGAAACGGACCTGGTGGAGTTCATGGATATGCCTTATCTCGCCCGTATCGTGAAAACAAATATAGCTGGCCTGGCATCACTTGCCATGGCCCCGGACCGACCCAAAGATCTGGTGGCTGAGGACCCGGGAACGGGGACACAGATCCTGATGACCTGGCCTTTCACTCAATCTGAAGCGGATTTCTCCGGCTACCGTGTCGCCTATCGGTCGACGTACCCTGAAGAATCCCTTTTCTACAACGATATAATTGACGTAGGAAATGTGAACCAGTATACCCTCTCGGGCCTGAAACCCAATGTCTCCCTTTATGTGAGCGTTTCCGCCTATGACACGTCAGGGAATGAGAGTGTCTTCTCGGACGAGGTCCTACTTGCCCCCATTGTCGTGGAAGAAGTCAGTGTTCTTCCGACTTATGTAACACCTGGCAAAGATTCCGTGGTCGTGACTGGTGTTGTCGTGAGTGACACATCTGGACTTACCCTTTACGCCGAGATAGAGACACCGGATGAGAGGCCACTTGACTCACTTCGTTTGTATGATGACGGGACTCACGAGGATGTCGCAGCAGGAGACGGTCTGTTTGCGAACGTCTGGCCGGCCCCACCGATCGACGAACAAGTTTATTTTGTCGATCTCCATATTACAATAAGTGACAGCGACACAGTCACTTCTGAGCTTGATAACGTGCAATTATTCACCACTATTGGCCCTCTTGCTTATGAATCGGTAGTGCCTCTAAATGATACCATTCCGAACCCCGGGGAGAACTTAATATTTAGGGTCAATCTAAAAAATCATGGGTCAACAGCCACCGCAACCGATGTTACCGCACAACTAAGCTCCAGTCATACGTGTGTGAATGAACTGATCGCAAACAATGCGGGTTGGGCTGACATCCCTGCCGGAGAAAGTTCTAATATGACCTCTGGCTTTTACATTTTGAACATCGCAGAGACCTGTCCAGGGGGAACAGATATCCCCATTGATATGTCTATCGCCAGTGAAGGTTACTTTTTCTGGAGTGATAGTTTCACTATACACGTATACGACATAGGGCCAGTTGAAATAGCAAATCAGGAAGGGATACTTCCCGAGGTACACGCCCTGCTTCAGAACTACCCTAACCCCTTCAACCCAGTCACAACCTTACGGTATGATCTACCTGAGCGATCTGAGGTTGTGCTAACGGTTTATGACATCATGGGCAGAGAGGCCAGGACGTTGGTTCAAGGTATGGAAGAGCCGGGATACAAGTCGGTCAGCTGGGATGGCACTGATGATTCTGGCAATCCTGTGAGCGCAGGAGTTTACCTGTACCGCATCTTCGCCGGCGGGGTCCTTCGGACAGGATCCTTCGGGCAGGCTGGTGATTTTACTCAGACCCGCAAGATGTTGCTACTCAAGTAGCCTTCTAGAACCTACCCAATCCCCGCCTACGGACTATGAGTCCGTTGCCCGAATGTCGGTTTACCGACGAGCCTCTACCCTTTCCGTTTCCCTTGTATCCACAGAAACCGTATCCATAATCTGGTAATATTTGGCTTTAGTTGACAGAGTCTCACGGAGTTCACCCAATCAAATAACCCCGCCCTCTCCCAATGAGAAAGTGGGGTCTTCGATGAGCTTGCACCTCGTCCGTCTTCATTTCATCATGACGGATAAATAGTGGAGCGTAGAAGTGCTTGCTCGTCGTAACGAAGTGTAAACGAGTACCCTGGGCCCGACTCCCCGCCAGCCAGCGAGCAGGGAACCTGTGGCCTACGGATCATCCAGAGGAACCTTCGGAGAAGAGCGCTGCTGGCATCACAATTTATTGACGTGCGAGACGCATTTCAATCTCATTTGCATCCACCAATCCGTATCCACTTTCGTGCTGTTCGGTTGGTTTTGAAGGCACTTGATATATACTTGGCTAATGAGGAAGTTTCTCATTACTATTCAGCGGTTAGTGAATCTTAACGAGGTGGGGCTGTTACAATGGCGGGTAAAGGATTGTCGCTCAGTATATCCAGTGGATGCGCCTTTCAGTGTGGGTCGTTTCTTCCGTTATAAATCTTCCCGTTCTTGAGAACCAATGACTATTCATTTCTACGCCCGCAATCAAAGTAACCTTGTGAAGAATGAATGGGTATTTCCGGAACCCATGTCGCTTCCCGATCGTGATGATCGCAGGATGTGAGGATGAAGCAATTGAAACCAACAGTTCTTGGTTTGGCATTCACGCTGTCCATAACGGCTTGGACTTGCACAGGGCCACCTGGGCTGTTACCTAGAGCGGGCGTTTCCATCCATCCCGAGAATCCAGTAATCATTATTCCGGGAATAATGGGAACACAGCTGATTGATCCGGAGACAGGGGACGTAGTCTGGGGAAAAATTTTTGATCTGAAAGCTATGGGACCTCATGAAGCGCTCATAAACCCGAACAGGGATGGCATTGAACTTCCCATAAATCGCAGGCCGATTCAGCACAACCGAGACAAGCTCGTTCCGAGTTCGATAGTTACCCGGTTCGAAATGATTAACCGGGTCCTGGAAGTGAAAGTGTATCAAGGACTTGTTGAAACGCTGTCGAGCTGCGGACTCCACAAAGGAGACATTCAACACTGTACAGCCCAGGACAACCTGTTTCTTTTCCCTTATGATTGGAGGCGGGACCTGGTGGAATCAGCGATTCTTCTTGGGGAGCGTATCGAGGCGATCAAAAGGGTCTACCGTAATCCCGATCAGAAGCTGACGATCATCGCCCACAGCATGGGAGGCCTTGTTGCAAAATACTACCTGATGTATGGCCAGAAGGACGTGATCACTGGAGTGGATGATGTGAGCCAGCTACCTCAGCCAGATTACTCGGGTGCTCGAAACATTGACAAGATTTTTTTCCTCGGAACCCCTCACCGCGGTTCTGCTTATGCGTTCAAAGCATTGCATGAGGGTGAATACCTCATGCCCCTTCTTTCCGTTTCCAGCTGGGCAACCTTCACGATGCCATCTTTGTACGAAATGTTGCCCCTTGACTCAAAAACATTCATCCGTGACCGGCAAGGAAACTCGCTTGATATCGATATCCACAATATTCAAACATGGACGGAATACGGGCTTGGCATTTTCAACGATGTGGAGTGGAAATCTTTCGAGCACCAGTGCTCTATTCTCTTTCCTGAAAAGGGAGCAGAGCTTGCACGCTCGAGATGGTTTGAATTCAGAGATTTCATTCATGATGCTCTTGTGCGCGGAAAGTTTTTCCAAGCTACTCTCGCGAAATTGGATTGGGATAAAGTTGAGACGGATCATTACATAATTGCTGGGAATTGCTATCCTACCTTGAGTGGAGTGGAGGTTGTAGAATCGAAGTCTGGCAAAGCGGAGTTTCGTGCTGTGAAGAGAAAACTGTTCAAGGAAAAGTACTATCTTACTGACAAGGGCGATTACACGGTGTTATACCGAGATCAATCGCCGGAGATTGACTCAGCCAGGGGTGTTCTGACCGGCTGTTTTACGCACCGGCGGATGCCCAGCTATCGTGAGGTCCAGCAGTTGATTATTGAGAGCTTGCAGTTAGAAAGAAAATCCCCCGGCTAAACAGTCATTTTTGAAGTGCAATCACGCATTCTTTTAGACCACGGTTTTGAACGCGTTGCCAAGATCGTATCGGCGGTGATCGTCGGTTTTCTTCTTGGATAGCTTTTCTAAAGGTAGACTTGGAAGATCCCGAATTCAGAAAGAAAAAGTTGAGTATTGCTGATGCATATTATCAATCGAAACGAGCCCAAGTGATGTATACTTATTGGCTTGCGGAAAGACTGAAAGATACAAATATCACGGCCAATTGCATCCAGGTACCTGCAGTCCGAGTGGATGTTAGTAGATATTCGAACCTCCCCTCAATCATGAGATTTCTCTACTCGCTCAAGAGCAAATTCGCTTTGACGTCTGAAGAGATGGCAGAAACATATACTTATCTGGCGACTTTATCCAGACCCGCAAGATGTTATTGCTCAAATAGCCCTTTCTAATCTCCCAATCTCCCGTCTACGTACTGTGAGTCCGTTGCCGTGAAGCCAGTTTACCGACGAGCCTCTACCCTTTCCATTTCCCTTGTGTCCATAGAAACCGTATCCATAATTCTGCTTTTCAACACATTTTGAGTCTGCTGCTAACGTGATTTATGGCCGTTGCCCTCTGTAATTGTGGTTGAATTTGCTTTGGGGTTTTGTAAGTTTAATTGTGCTGGTGATTCCCAATCCATATCGTCAATGATCTCATCCACATTTCACATCATAGCACGCCCCCAGATGGCCAGGAACGAATCATGAAAGATCACTTGGGATGTTGAAACTCATCGGCACTTCCCTTCTCACTGCCGCTGTCATGTTTTTGTTTACCCTTGTATCGTTAAGCTGCGAGATTAAGAAGGAGAACCCCTATACGGAATGGAGAATGTATGGGGGTGACCCGGAGGGGAGCCGTTATTCAGACCTTGACCAGATCAATCGCTCGAATGTTCACCAACTCCAAGTGGCGTGGGTTTACCACACCGGAGACAAGCGAGATGATCCACCTTCCACCATCGAATGCAATCCGATTGTCGTGGACGGAGTCATGTTTGTCACCTCCCCTTCTCTGAAGGTCATTGCCCTGGATCCGGTGACCGGGGAAATGATTTGGACATTCGATCCATTTGAGGGAGAGATGGCGAAAGGAATCAGCCGTGGCGTCACGTATTGGGAGGACGGAGACGATAAGAGAGTTCTCTTTACGGCAGGTTCCAGGCTTTACGCCCTGGATGCGGAAACCGGGAGACCGATTCCCGACTTCGGTGATTCCGGGACGGTGGATCTTCGAAAGGGGTTGGACAGGGACATAACAGGACTCTCTATAGGTGCAACGACACCGGGAATTATATATAACAATCTCATTATTCTTGGTTCGTCGGTGGGTGAGGGACCACAACCGGCGGCACCGGGTCACGTCCGTGCCTTTGACGCGCGGACTGGCGACAGAATGTGGATCTTCCACACGATTCCACACCCCGGGGAGTTTGGGTATGAAACGTGGGCAGAGGATTCCTGGAAAACCGCCGGTGGTGCCAATAACTGGGGAGGTATGACACTTGACCAGAAGCGGGGATTGGTGTTCATCGCCACCGGATCTCCCAGCTTCGATTTCTATGGTGGTGACCGTCACGGCAAGAACCTGTTTGCCAATTCGATTGTTGCCCTCAAGGCAACCACCGGGGAACGTGTCTGGCATTTCCAGACGGTCCATCACGATCTTTGGGATTCTGATCTGCCGTGCCCCCCCAATTTGGTTACGGTGGATCCCGACGGGTCGGGAAGGCCAATAGATGCTGTTTCACAGGTGACTAAAACGGGCAACGTTTTCCTGCTGAACCGTGACACCGGGGAGCCTCTGTTCACCGTCGAAGAGCGGCCGGTTCCATCTTCAGATCTGGAAGGTGAAGAGGCATGGCCTACTCAGCCGATTCCTCTGAAACCGCCCCCATTCGCTCGGCAGGCTTATACCGAAGATGAGGTGACAGATATATCACCGGAAGCACATGAGTTTATTCTCCGACGGTTCAAAGAGGCAAGAGGTGGTGAGATTTTCGTGCCACCAAGCCAGGAAGGCACCATTGTATTTCCCGGATTCCACGGAGGTGCCAACTGGAGCGGTGCCTCCTTTGACCCAACCACAGGGATCTTATATGTCAACTCAAATGAAATCCCCTGGATCGTAACCATGAAGAAGGTGATCTCTGACCAAGGCGCGTCCCCTGCTCCCGCAGGCGAAGACATCTACCGCATCTACTGCGCGAGCTGTCACGGCCTGGACAGGGAACAAGATGATCTACCCACCTTCTCCTCGATTCAGATCATAAAGAGAAATATTCCTGAGTCGGAAATATTGCAGTTGATCGATCACGGGCAGGGGCAGATGCCCGCCTTTCAGAATCTCTCGGATCAGGAGAAAGATGCTCTGGTTGCGTTTCTGTCCGGGAAAGAAGAACAGATTGGCCCGGAGATCAAGTATCCGTACCCCTATCTCTTCACCGGCTATCATCGCTTTATAGACCAGGACGGGTATCCGGCGGTCAAACCTCCCTGGGGTACTCTTAACGCCATCAACTTGAACACGGGAGAAATTGTCTGGAAAGTTCCCCTCGGGGACGTTCCAGAACTAGTGGATCGCGGTCTTTCACCCACCGGCACGGAGACCTTTGGGGGCTGTGTTGTAACGGCCGGCGGATTGGTGTTTATTGGAGCGACCAAAGATGAAAAATTTCGCGCCTTTGACAAAGACACGGGGGAAATGCTCTGGGAAACATCACTGGAAGCGGGGGGAATGGCCACGCCCTGTACGTACGAAGTAGCGGGCAAACAGTATGTTGTGATCGCCGCCGGTGGTGGCGCCGGAAAGCGCGCCCGGGGAAAACTGGATAAGAAATCGGGGGATGCCTATGTGGCCTTCGCCTTGCCCTAGCACCGTGATCGAGGTTGAAATCGAAAACATCGGAGTCATTCGCAACAAGGCTGTTCCGATGAAACCCAAGGATTAACCCAACTCGGGTTTATCTGACAAGCTGCTGCAAGTTGGGTGATAACTGGGTACGTTTGGTTGGAGAATGATCGGATTCACTTCCTTTTTTCATAGCTAGGGAGCAGATATGTCCCTGGCCTCTCTTTCTATTGCATTTGATTTTGGAGATTGTATATTTGAATTAGCTTGTTGGTGTTTCGAGACTTCACTTGTCTCTATCTAAAATGACACCTTACTAGTAAGGTGAGAAACAAAATCCACGAAAAGGAGGAGATCAGTATGGATAAATCGTTGAGGAATATCAGCTTTATTGCAGTTATAGTTGCTCTCATAGCCCTATCGGTCACAGCCACTGCACAAGAGACAGAAAAGAAAGCTGAAGAAAAAAAGGCAGAAGTGGCTACGATAAGTTTTGTGACCTCAGGTGGAGGTTGTGGTGATGCAGGAGCTTTCTGTTGTCTTCATCACCAGAAGGGATCTAAAGAAGCCCTTGAGAAAGTCAATGGAGTTACAAAGGTCGTCATGGACGCTGAAACGAAGCAGATCTGTATAGACTATGAGAAGGGAAAGTTAAGCTTAAATGAATTAGCTGAAACTGCGAAAGAGGCTGGTCACGATCTGGTTTTGCAGTAATTAGATCAACTACAGGTTCACATAGCATGGAAAGGGAGCAGGCATTGTCCTGTTTCCTTTCCTCTTGTTGGTGTAATCCTTACTTATTTTAACAATCAGAAATTCCCTGATTGATTCTTATATGATTTTGGTTTAACATGATTTAAGATGGGTACTATCCATACAGGATAGCTGAGATTAGACCCTTACAACCTGAACTGGGTAATGCCAGCGGAGGGAAATGAGAAACAGACTATCAGAACCGTCTTCGGTTTGAGGGCGTTTTCTGTTTTCTCTCAGACTCCCGCTGTTCAGTCGAAGTAATTTCTTTA
>JAZGBI010000046.1 GCA_036476315.1 Candidatus Neomarinimicrobiota bacterium
ACCGAATAGCAGAAGCGCGATGATGAAACTGAGGAAAACGAGAGTTGATGCAACTAATCCCGAAAGGCGCTCGCTCAAACGTTTTCCCCCTAGGCCGTTCACGAGGAACCCGGTGAGAGGGAGAAAGGGGATCAACCAGATCAAGGAATCCATGTCAATTCCGCATGAGGTTTATCTCGTCGATGTTCATCGTCGGGCGGTTTCTGAACAAGGCGACGATTATGGCGAGTCCCACGGCGACTTCGGCCGCCGCCAGAGTCATAACCAGAAAGACGAAGACCTGACCGCCCACATCGTTATGGTAGCTGGAGAAACCGACGAGGGCCAGATTCACGGCATTCAGCATAAGTTCGATTGACATGAATATGATGATAGCATTTCGGCGAAACAGCACACCCATAACGCCAATGGAAAAGATGGCGCCGCTCAGTATCACAACATGTTCTACGGGAACGGCCATCAGATCTTCCTCTTGGCCAGATACACCGTGCCAATCAGGGCAACGAACAGGAGGAGCGAAGCCACTTCGAACGGGAACAAGTATTTGGAGAACAGGGCCTCTCCGAGGGCAGCCACGCTACCATGGGTGCCCACGACCCGTGGACCGGGATGGATGGGTGTGCCTTGAATGATTATCAGAGTCAGACCGAGAAAGAACACAATAATGAGGAGCAGGGAGAGTCCTCGCTTGAGCTGCACTAGTCTGGGGAGCGCGTCTTCCCTGCTAACATTCAGGAGCATGATTACAAAAAGGAACAGAACCATAATGGCCCCGGCGTATATGAGAATCTCAAGAACGGCGAGAAAATAGGCCCCGAGGAGCAGGAACAAGGATGCGAGGGAAAAAAAAGTCAATATCAGAAAAATGACACTGTACACCGCGTTCCGATTAAGAACAACCAGAAGGGCGGATGCAACAGCAATAAAGGAAATTATGTAGAAGATCAGGGTCAGTGACATAGCTTAATACGAGAACGGCAGCTCTATTCCACCCTTGATCCTATTCCTGAACTGGTTTTTTCAGAACCCGGGCGGTAATAGCTTGTGCTTTTGGTTGCCTCATAGACTTCCAGAAGACCTTCCTTGTCAATCCAGAGTCCCTCACGTGTGAAATCCGAGAAGTCATAGATTTCCGTCAATTCGATCGCCTCCTCAGGACAAGCCATTTCGCAGAATCCGCAAAAGATACATCTCAGAAGGTCAATGTCAAACCGTACGGGATACCTTTCTTCGTCCCCTTCCCAGGGTGAGGAGCCGGGCACGATGTGAATACAGTTGGCAGGACATGCCGCCACACACATTTCACAGGCCACACACCTAATCCGTTCATCAGGATACTTGTTGAGACGGTGCAAACCTCGATACCCCTCCGGGGGCACATGCTTTTCGTCGGGGTATTCCACAGTTATTTTTTTTCGATACATGTGTCGTAATGTGACCATCAGTCCCTTGATCATGGCCGGGAGATAGAGCTTATCCCACAAGGTTGGTTCGTATGATGTTATGATTGTACCCACGAATGCTGCTAAGTCACGAGAACCAGGTAACCACCGGTGAAGAATATGTTCAGAATTGCCAGAGGAAGCATAACTTTCCATCCCAGTGTCATTAGTTGGTCGTACCGAAAGCGGGGAAATGTCCATCTAACCCATATGTAGAGAAACAGGAAAAAGGCAGTCTTTGCGGCGAAGACCAGGGCGGATGCTAACCAACCCCAGTTTCCCAACACAGTTTCATCGATTCCCGGTATGTCCCAGCCGCCAAAGAAGAGGGTCACGGTGAGGGCTGAGGCGGTCACCATATTGGCATACTCTGCCAGAAAAAACATGGCAAACTTCATGCTGCTGTATTCCGTATGATAACCCCCGACGAGTTCCTGTTCCGCCTCGGCAAGATCGAAGGGAAGCCGGTTTGTTTCGGCATAGGTCGCGATGAGGAAAATGAGGAATGCCAGAGGCTGCTTGAATATATTCCAGGAGAGCAGATGCCCCTGCTGATCGGCGACGATGTCTCCCAATCTGAGAGATCCGGATAGAAGAACGATACTCACGATGGCCAGTCCCATCGCAAGTTCATAGCTGATGAGCTGGGCAGAGGAACGCAATCCCCCCAGAAGAGGATATTTACTGTTAGAAGACCACCCTGCCAGGACAATTCCGTACACACCAACACTGGTGAGGGCCAGAATGTACAGGATTCCTATATTGACATCAGCAACCTGAAGGGCGATATCACGACCAAAAAGGTGCAGTGGAGCTCCAAACGGGATGACGGCAAACGTCATTAAAGCAGGAATCAGGAGCATGGCAGGGGCGAGAATGAAGATAGGTTTGTCCACACCGGCAGGCACAAGGTCCTCCTTCATTAAGAATTTGATTCCGTCAGCCAGGGGTTGAAACATCCCCTTGGGCCCCACTCGGTTGGGCCCGAGGCGATCCTGAATGAAAGCGGACAGACGCCTCTCGCCGTACATCATGCCCATGACAGCGAGCATGGTTGCCCCGAAGACGGCCACCACCTTCACGGTAATAATCGCAGTTCCGAGCAGATCCATCACGCCGTCCCTATCCGTCCGTGGGGAGTCCCTGATCTCCCAGACGAAAAAGAGAGATCTCACTGTAGGCCGGAAAATCGTCTCCTATTTCTCTCAAGATATCGGCCACATCGCCATATTTGAGCTCCCGCTTGCCCACTGTATTCATCACCTCCATGACAATGGCCCAATCGTGTCTGATGCTCCCGCTCAAAGGAAGAGAAGGGCGGAGCCATTGAACTCTCCCTCGATCACTGGTGAGGGTCCCTTCTCGCTCCAGGGGGGCGGGCCCGGGAAGAACAAGATGAGCAGAACGAGCCATGGGTGTCATGGCATAGGTTTGAACCACCGCGAAGCGTAAGTTTCGAAAAACATCACCCCACCCTTCCCCGAGTCCTCTGTCAATACCATCATCCAACACATACATCAATTTGATTTTCTTCTCTCTTATGGTGTCCAGAATATCATCCACGAGATCAGGACAGAGATCGACAACTCCTCTACGATTCGGAGATCGGTCCCCGCTAATCCGAAATCCGGAGGAGTAAACCAGATCTTTCTCCTCTTCGATGGGAGGTAACATACCCAGGGCACTCCGTCCTCTGAATACCTTTTTCATGAGACGCCCCAGAAGGAAATTGGACTCGTTAGTATGGAATGGGGAGACAATCCCAGCTACAAAGGGTTTTTCCTTTTCGGTCCCTCTGGTGAAGTGATCGAACACTTCCTTCAGCGCCCCCTCCCAGCTAATCTCTGAGAATTCACCATTTTTCCTGATGAGTGGTTGCGTAACACGCTCAATATCCTCATACCGATGAAATCCGTAACGTCCTATGTCGCACATGAAATAGCCGTTTACTTCATGATTCTCCCTTGGAGTTATCCGGTAGATCCTGTCATCCTGATAGCATACGTCGATATTGCACCCCACGCTGCAGTCAGTGCAGACTGACGACTGGTTAGATAGATTCCAGATTCGATTCTTGTGGATGTAGTCAGTACTCAAGAGGGCTCCCACCGGGCAGATGTCCGCTGCATTCCCTGCGAGAAAATTGTCCAGGGGATGATCCTCAAGCACCGCTATCTTGGAAGGGTTGCCCCGGAACTTTATAAACAACTCCTTTGTTCCAGAAATCTGTTCGGTGAATCGGACACACCGGGTACACATGATGCACCGGTTGTGATTGATCACAATTCTTGAGCCTAAGTACTCATTGGGTCGAACCCTTTTGTTCTCCTCAAACCGGCTGTGAGCGCGGCCATATCTGAAAGAATAGTCCTGCAGGAGACATTCCCCCGCCTGGTCGCAGACGGGACAGTCAAGGGGATGATTGATGAGGAGAAATTCGAGGATATTCTCCTGCTCCTTTTTCACGAGGTCATTTTGAGTATGAATGACCGCATCATACTTCCCGTCAACCTTTTTCTCCTTGGATACCTCTTCGATGAATGTGTTGCATGAAATCTGGAGCTTGTCCATCCCCTCAACCTGAACCAGGCACATTCGGCAGCTTCCTACGATATCAAGAGCCGGATGATAGCAGTAATGGGGGATCTCAATTCCTCCGGCCAAGGCTGCTTCCAAGACACTCGTTTCCTGCTCAACCTCAAGTTCCTTGTCATCTATTCTGATGAAGGCCACGCGATCCCCATCCCAGTCTCAAAACGTCGCGGCGAATTCGTCCTGGAATTTCTCAACGAAACTTCTCACAGGCCAGGCGACGGCTTCGCCGAAGGGGCAGAGAGTCTTGCCGTAGCTCCCCTGGGACAAATCACTCAGACCTCCTATATTCTCGGTAACATCGAGAATCAAATCTATGTCTTTGCGTTGAGCATTGCCCCGGAAAAGGCGGGTCAAGATTTGTACGAGCCAAACCGTCCCCTCCCTGCAAGGAGTGCACTGGCCACATGATTCCTGGGCGAAAAACCGGGCGAGATTAAGGCATGCGTTCACCATGTTGACCGATTCATCCATCACAATGATTCCAGCTGAACCGAGAATTGTATGCCTGGCAGCGAGAGATTCGAAGTCCATGTTTAACCCCTCGATCCCTTCCGCGGTGAGAACGGCTGATGAGACTCCTCCGGGAAGCACTGCCTTAAGAGCTTTTCCACCGTCAATTCCGCCCCCAAAATCATAAATCAACTCAGACAGAGGAACTCCCATGGGAGCCTCGTAGACACCCGGATTGTTCACGCTGCCGGAGAGACAAAATAGCTTGGGACCCGGTCCCTGCTCCGGTCCAATGGACTTGAACCACCCCGAGCCCCGGTCGATAATGTCCGGTAGACATGCAAGGGTCTCCACATTTTGCACGACGGTAGGGCATGCCAGATATCCCGCAACAGCGGGAAAAGGCGGTCTTATCCTTGGCCACCCTCGCTTACCTTCCAGCGATTCGAGAAGACCTGTCTCCTCACCGCAAATGTACGCCCCTGCGCCCCGGTGTATGACTACATCCAGGTGGTAGTCCGAGCCAGAGATATTCTCACCCAGGAGATTGGCTTCGTAGGCCTCTCCGACGGCCCCTTCGAGAATCTTGTACTCCTTGTAGAATTCCCCTCGTATGTAGATAAAGGCCTTATGGCAATCGATGGCATATGACGCGATGATCATCCCTTCCAGCATCCTGTGGGGAGCCTTGTTCATGATCAGGCGATCCTTGAAAGTTCCCGGCTCACTCTCGTCCGCATTGCAGATGAGATACTTGGGTTTCGGAGAATCCTTTGGTACAAATTCCCATTTCTTGCCTGTGGGGAATCCAGCTCCCCCGCGCCCCCTCAGGTTTGAAGCCTTGATTTCCTGGGTAACGTCGTCGGGTCCCCCACCTTTGAGAATCTTGTTCAGAGACGCGTAACCACCGCCCTTTACGTAGGTTCTCAGAGTGTGGGAATCCTGAAGATGCACGTCTCGTGTCAAAACCGGTTCGAAGCGGGCTGGATCTGAATGGCCTGTCACGAGAGCGATTTCAGCAACTTATCCAGTTTTTCTACGGTCATTTTCTCGTGATGGTCATTGTTCACCTGAACCAGAGGAGCGATGTCACAAGCACCGAGGCACTCCACCTTCATGACTGTGAACTTTCCGTCTTTCGTTGTCTCCCCCGGTTGAATGCTCAATCTCTCGCACAGATGATCCACCAGATTATCAGCCCCCCTTATGCTGCAGGGCAGTGTTTGACAGATCTGAAGGATGAATTCCCCTTTCGGTGCTGTGTGGAGCATGGAGTAAAACGATACCGTTTCCATGATTTCACTGGGGTGAGCTTCGACAATTCTGGCCACGGCATTTATGATCGGTTGGGTAATATATCCAGCCTCAGCCGTGGCCATGTGAAGAAGGGGTAGCAAGGCCGAGCGCCTGTCCGGGTATTGGGAAAGTATGTTCTCTACCTGAGAAGGATTTCTGAATCTGAATGTCTGATCGTTTGCACCCTTCTCGTTCACCGGTCCAATTCTCCCGCAATAATGTTGAGGCCACCCAATATGGCCACCGCGTCTGACAGCATATGTCCTTTCATGATCTTGGAGAACACTGAATAATTGATGAATGATGGAGGCCTTGTTCTTACCTTATAGGGAACGCTACTGCCGTCGCTCACGATATAGAACCCCAGCTCTCCATTCGGAGATTCCGTAGGGACATACGCTTCACCCACCGGAGGTTTCATTCCCCGGTTTGGCATCGTGATCTCGAAATGATATATCAATCCTTCAATGGAGTTGTAAACCTCATCCTTGGGGGGAAGAATGACTTTTGAACTGCTGTCGACATTTACCTCACCCGGCGGCATTTTGTCTATTGCCTGCCTGCACAGCAGGGCACTCTGCCGAATCTCCTCCATGCGAACGAGATAACGGTCAAAGACATCACCATTCAAACCGATCGCAACGTCGAACTCAAAGTCATCGTAGCTTGAATACGGTTCTTTCACCCGGATATCCCAGTCGACCCCGGCTGCCCGTGCCATGGGTCCGGTAATTCCGTAGGAGATAGCATCTTCCTTCGTGATGACACCCACACCTTTGGTCCGGTTTTGCCAGATACGGTTCTTATTGAGGAGTGTTTGAACGTCATTCGTAACCTCATCCACCTGGCCCAAAACTTTGATCACGGCGTCGTTGAAGCCGTGGGGAATATCTCTCGTCAAACCACCCACCACCGTATAGCTGGTCGTGAGGCGGGTTCCGGTAGCGGATTCGAAAAGATCGTAAATCGCTTCCCTGAGACGAAAACAGTAGAGAAATACCGTCATTGCTCCCAAGTCGACCGCCTGCATGCCAACACAAACGAGATGATCCGCAATTCGGCTCAGTTCACACATGAGTAGACGGATATACTGAGCGCGCCTGGGAACCTCAATGCCCATCAGCTTCTCCGCCGAAAGGGCGTAGGCAACGTTGTTACAGAGAGGGGACATATAATTCATCCGGTCCGTGATGGTGATGTATTGATTATAATTGAGATATTCTCCCAGCTTTTCGAAACCAGAATGGAGAAAACCGATTTCCGGCCGAACACCTACCACCGTCTCCCCGTCTAATTCCATGATAATGCGGAGAGTGCCGTGAGTGGCTGGGTGAGAAGGCCCGAAGTTGAGGACCATCCGCTCCGTTTCCAGGGACTTTTCTTCCGTAACCATCAGATTCTCTTGACGCATCTGGTCCGTCCAGTCATTTCCGAGGCGATTTGGATCCTATCTTTCGTTCCACCACAGGGAAATCCTTCCTCTCCCCTCTGCCCACCCTGGGATAATCCTTCCGCAAGGGATAACCTTCATAGTCATGAGGATTGAGAATCCGTGTGAGATCCGGATGACCTTCGAACCGGATACCGTACAAATCATAGACCTCCCTCTCCTGCCAGTCAGCTGTTCTCCAGAGCGATTCCACCGATGCCAGCGAAGGGTCATCCTCCGGTACATGCGCTTTCACGGTCAAACGCTCCACTTTCTCATGTGAAAGTAGATGATAGACCACAACAAACCGTTCAAATCCCCCCAAAGTCAAGTTATCCACGGCCGTAAGGTCAGCCAGAAAGTTGAAACCTTCTCCTTTTAGCTCTTTTAAGACCTGAAGGATGGCGTCCCCTTTGACGTGAAGAGTGGTATCTCCCGCAAATTGTGTGACGTCCAGAATTGCGTCTGAATGTCCTTCCTTGATGCGGGAGATAATACGAGGGACGGACATCTACACGGGCGTGGAGACTGAGTAGTCCGACAGTCTTTCTCTCTCCACAAGATCCTGCAGCTTCATGAGTCCATCCAGAACTCCCTCCGGACGTGGAGGACAGCCCGGAACGTAGACGTCAACGGGAATGAACTGGTCCACGCCCTGAATTACGCTGTAGGTATCGAAAACCCCTCCGCTGGAAGCACAGGCGCCCATGGATATCACCCATTTAGGCTCTGGCATTTGTTCGTAAATGCGAGTGAGAACGGGCATCATCTTAATGGTAATGCGCCCAGCAACGAGCAGGAGATCAGATTGGCGGGGGGAGAATCGTATCGCCTCCGCCCCGAACCGGGCGATGTCCGTGCGTGCAGCCAGGGCCGCCATCATTTCGATGCCACAGCAGGCGGTTCCGAACGGCATGGGCCACAGGGAGTTCTTGCGGCTCCAGTTGATGGCACTTTCCACGGTCGTGGTCAGAATGTTCGATTTGATTTCCTGGCTGGTCACCTTGTTATGAAATTTGCGGTTATATTCCTCATCTTGTTCTTTGTTAGTTGTCCGTTGTCAGTTGTTCTTGGATCTTTGCCAATTGATTTCAAATATGCGTTTGATCTTGGTGCCAGCTCATCTACAAGCTGTCTGAATTTGTTCACCTCTTCACCATCTAAACTATTCATTAGCCACATCCCGATTTGATCGGGACAGTGTGAACAGAGAGTAAATCAATTTGATAGTAAAAACTTATGATGATTCACTTCAAATCTATTTATGAGAGTATTCTAGACACGTCATCTTTCTCTAAACTTATGTTAATTATAATTATACTTGTCTGTGACCTCTGCCTGTCCCGCCTGCCTGCCGGCAGGCAGGTTGAATGCGAAGCAATTCAATCGGGGTGGCTTCGTGGTGAATCTCATCTCAAGATCCTTTGGAAGATCCTGTGAATAATTGAGGTTAGGTTTTCGAAATTTGTTCTCGCTCTTGCTCCTCTCCGTGCATATTCCTTATCCAAGTTATTCACACTTCCCTACTCATATCTCCAACGGACAACTGACCACGATCCGGGGTCATTCCCACTCGAGAGCGCCCTTCCTCCAGACAAACAGGTAGCCGAACATGAGTATGGAAAGGAAGATTACCATTTCCAGGAAAATGAAGGACCCCGCCGAAAGAAATTCCTTGAACACCACCGCCCAGGGAAAGAGGTAGACAATCTCAATGTCGAATATGATGAAAAGGAGTCCAACAAGAAAGTACTTCACGGAAAAACGGATGCGGGACGCTGCAATGGGGTCGACTCCGGATTCGTAGGCCATTGATTTCGCAGGACTCTTCGCCCTGGGCCCAAGAAAATGGGTTAATCCCAGCACAACGAGAACAAAGGTCACTGCTAACACAAAAAC
Source organism: Candidatus Neomarinimicrobiota bacterium (assembly GCA_036476315.1). NCBI lineage: Bacteria > Pseudomonadati > Fidelibacterota > Fidelibacterota bacterium. Next base: position 9,112 of record JAZGBI010000046.1, read on the forward strand.
GAAGAATATGGGAACGTAGTCTTCAATCATGATCGGATTGCCAGGAAACGTTTTTCAGGAACGAAAAATTTACATCCTTGCTACGAAGAACATCAAGGAATTGTGGACCCAGCTGGCGATGGGGGACCAGTAAACGCCGAAGAGAATTGTCGGAATACCGAGCACAAGAAGTAATGAGCTGGACGGTCTGGGAGGCAGATAGAGTTCCTGTTGAGATTCTCCTTCGAAGAACATGACTTTCACGACCCGCATATAGTAGTAGAGAGACACGACACTGTTGATGGCCCCAACGACAGCGAGCCAATAGAATTGAGGACCCCCGTTAATGAGCGCTGCGAACAGATAAAATTTCCCGATAAAGCCTGCCGTAGGGGGAATTCCCGTTAGGGAAAACATGAACACCGCCATGAGAACTCCCAGGAAGGGGGATTTGAATCCCATGCCGCTGTATTCGTCGATGAGTTCGGTCTTGTATTGATTGGAAATGAGGATGGCCACGAGAAAGGCGCCCAGCTGCATAAACAGATAGATGACTATGTAGAAAATCATTGCATAGATCCCATCCTGGGACATCACCGGAATCCCCATCATAATGTAGCCGGCGTGAGCTATGCTGGAATAGGCCAGGAGTCGTTTGATATTCGATTGTTGAATGGCCACCAGATTGCCCAGAATCATTGTAGCAGCCGACACGGCTGCCATAATATGCTGCCATGGAATCCCTTCCAGGGATTGCCATGCCGCCGCGTTCAAGAACTCCCCGGTGCCAAAAAGGGAGTTGAAAAACCGGATGAGAAGCGCAAAGCCCGCAGCTTTCGGAGCCACTGACAGATAGGCTGTGATGGGCGTGGGAGCACCTTCGTACACGTCAGGGGTCCAGAAATGGAACGGGACAGCAGAAATCTTGTAACCAAATCCAGCCATTATGAAAATTGTGGCGATCATCAGTGCAAGGTTTGCCTCCTCTCCCAGGAGGGACACGGCCTCTCTGATTTCAAAGAGTTTTGTGGTGCCCGTAAGACCGAACAGCAGGCTCAGACCGTAAAGCATGATTCCCGAAGAAAAGGCACCGTAGATGACGTATTTCAGAGACGCCTCATTCGATCTGACCTGTACCTTCAGATACCCGGCGAGGATGAAAGAGACAATGCTCACAACTTCTATGGACAGGTATACCATAATCAGATCTACGCTTGACGCCATTAGAAACATACCGAGTACCATCGTCGCCAGAAGACCGTAGTATTCACCCATTCTTACTTCCGCCAATTCGTCGCTCCTCAGGGACATGAGAATCACGATACCGGTAGCCAGCAGGAATACAAACTTGAAAATTCTTGCAAAGGGATCGAGGGCAAGGGAACCGAGGAAAAGACTGGTTATCTCTCCGGATGAAGAGAGCCACAGGGCGACAAGTGCAAAAGCGAGTCCACCCAGCACCCAGTAGCCGACTCTCGAAGATTTTTCCCTGGGATAGATGAGATCGGCGATAATGGCAACAAGAATTGTGCCGAGGACGGCCAATTCAGGAACGAACAGCCTCAGGCTCTGGAAATTATCCACTGATCCGTTAATGAAGAGCCATGAGCGGACTCGATTGCACAATTTCAATCAGATGAGCCATGGTCGAACCGAGAACATTCAGGACAGGCGCAGGATAGACACCAAGAAGCACCACTAGCACGCCGAGGGGAGCGAGAGTAAAGATTTCCCGGCCATTAATCTCAGGGATTTCGGCGTACTTCGTATTCAGTTTTCCCATGAAGATACGCTGATATGACCAGAGGAAATATGAAGCGTTCAGCAGGATCCCAAGGGTAGACACGATGACGATCAGTCTATATACGGGGAATGCTCCTATGAAGCACATGGCTTCGCTGATAAAACCTGAGAGTCCCGGGAGTCCCAATCCGGCGAAAAATGCAAGCCCAACGATCCCCGCAAAGATAGGCATTTTCACAGCCAGTCCTCCAAATCCATCGATATTTCGGTGATGGGCCCGGTCGTAAATAACGCCGACGAGAATAAACAGCATGGCAGTGATGATACCGTGGTTGAACATTTGAAGGACCGCCCCATTCATTCCGAATTGAGCCGCAGTGACATTCGAATCGTACTCGGCTCCGGCCGCCACAACGGCAGCCATGCCCAGAAGAACGTAGCCCATGTGATTGATACTGGAATAAGCAATCAGTTTCTTGAGATCGGATTGAGCAAGAGCACAGAGAGCCCCCCAGATGATATTAATCATGGCCAGGACGGCCAGGGCGCCCGCAAACCATATCGCCCCATCCGGAATCATGGGATAGCTGATTCGGAGCATCCCGTAGGTCCCCATTTTCAGTAGGACCCCTGCAAGAATGACGGAAACAGCGGTGGGAGCCTCAACATGGGCCAGGGGAAGCCACGTATGAAATGGAAAAATCGGCACCTTGATGGCGAAAGCGATGAAAAGCAGGATCCATATCACCTTGAGGGCGTCCAGACCCCACCACACAATTCCGACGAGCATCGTGGGGGCAGTGGCCATCAATTCCACCATATCGAAGGTCCTCCCGCAGGTGAAATAGAGGGCCAGCATGGCAATCAGCATAAGGACGGATCCGAAAAGGGTGTACAAAAAGAATTTGATGGCGGCATATTCCTTCTGAGGACCTCCCCAGATGCCGATAAGGAAGTACATGGGCAGAAGCATGACCTCCCAGAATACGTAGAATAAGAAGAAATCGAGAGAGAGAAATACACCCACCATCCCTGTATCCAGAAGTAGAAATAGCGCAAAATAGCCTTTCACTGCTTTTGCCGTTTTCCAGCTCACAAACACACCGACGAAACAGAGCAGAGATGCAAGGACAACCATGGGCAGGCTCAAACCATCCACGCCAAGGTAGTAGTGAATGTTGAAGGATGGAATCCAGTCAGCCCTTTCCTGAAACTGGAAACCAACGTACGAAGAATCGAACTGGATCCAGAGAACCACCGTCAGCCACAGCTGCAATCCGGTGGCCACCGCGGCGGTGATTTTTATGACGTGCTCTTTCCCTCTGGGTATTAGAATAATGGCAATCATACCCACGACCGGCATCCACACAATCCAACTCAAGATGTTCAAGTCCATAGCCTGCTATTCCTTACTTTCTAATGTCCAATCGCGCATCAAGAACCAAGAGCCAAGGATCAAGTAACAAGGATCAAGTAACAAGGATCAAGGATCAAGTAACAAGGATCAAGTAACCAGTTAACCAGTCAACACTCACCACTTACCAATTCTCCATTTCTCCATTAATCCATTTTTCATTAATCAATTATCAATAGTCAATAATCAATTGATATCACGCACGACGAATTACGAATCCCGGTCCATTTACCCGGTTCTCCTCCTCCGCAGGAGACCCTGCGGTTCAAAGGAGTTCCTTCGGAACATTTCTCCATTAATCCATTTTTCATTAATCAATTATCAATAGTCAATAATCAATTGATATCACGCACGACGAATTACGAATCACGGTCCATTTACCCAGTTCTCCTCCTCCGCAGGAGACCCTATGGGTCAAAGGAGTTCCTACGGAACATCTCTCCAATTCTCCTGTTATCCATATCGCTGCTTTCCATTTTTCAATTGTCAATACTCAATAGTCAATTTTCAATTCGCACTTACTACATTGCCTGAATGACAAAAATGACAATAATTCCTGCAAGGACCAGGATCAGATAATTCTGCACCTTACCCGTTTGAACAAGACGAAGGCCCGAGCCAAGCATGCGAGTGCCTCTTCCCAAACCATCCACAACCTGTTGATCGAGCAGATCAAAATCCAGTCGAATGCCAACAATTCTTGAAATCTTTTCCGTAATTCTGCCAAACCCGTTGATGAAGTACCTGTCGTACAACTCCCAGTCGAAGAATCCCACAATCTTTGCCAGAATAAGGAGGGGAGCGACGATAAACCTGTGATAAATCTCATCGACGAAAAACTTGTTAAACGACAGTTTATAGGGAATGGCAAACCTCTGGGCCAGCTTCTGGGCGGAAAAGCGCTTTCGCAGATAGATCGCCACGGCAACGACAATTCCAGTTATGGCCATGAGCAGGGAAAGTCCCATGGCGGGTGTGTGGGCACGATGCATACCCTCTTGGATAGTATGAGCCGGTGGGTTGACGTGTCCTGGAACGGCGGAATCCCTTGCCACTACGAGGTCTGTGAACCAACCTTGATCCGAGAAGGGATTCACTCCTTGGGGCAACGTATAGAGGAAGAACAGGCACAGTCCCGCCAGAACAACGAGAGGCACCGTCATTACTGGCGGTGATTCATGGACATGATCCAGAACCTCCCGCTTTGCAGGCTTGCCGTGGAAGGTCATGAATATGAGGCGAAACATGTAAAGTGCCGTCAGGAATGCCGCCCCGAATCCGAATACGGCGAGGAGGAAATGCTGTGGATACTTGGACGACAATGAGAGAGTACCCGCAAGTATCGCATCTTTCGAAAGGAATCCGGAAGTGAGGGGAATGCCTGTGATAGCCACTGTGCAAACTACCATGGTCCAGTAGGTGATTCTCATCCTTTCCTTCAGACCGCCCATGTTTCTCATATCCTGCGCATCGGACAGGCGGTCATCGAGTTTGTGATAAGCATGGTGCATCGCGTGGATGACGCTGCCGCTACAGAGGAAAAGACCCGCCTTGAATGCAGCGTGGGTAACGAGATGAAACAGTCCAGCAATATAAGCTCCCGTCCCCACAGCCATTATCATATATCCGAGTTGACTCACGGTGGAATAGGCAAGGACTCTCTTAATATCGTTTTGGGTGACGGCAATGATGGCAGAGAAGATGGCGGTGAATCCCCCAACGTAGGCCATGGCCGTCAAAGCTTCGGGGGTGAAAATGGGAAAAAGTCTAACGGTTAGATAGACTCCTGCAGCAACCATAGTAGCCGCGTGAATCAATGCACTCACGGGAGTCGGCCCTTCCATCGCGTCGGGGAGCCATACGTGAAGAGGAAACTGAGCGGATTTTCCAACGGCCCCCGCGAATAGACAAAGACCCGCCACGGTAAGAAGTCCTGGTGAAATCAGGCCGGCTGCAATCCCAGAGAAAATGTCCTTGTACAAGAATGACCCGGTTGCTGTGAAAATGAGCATGATACCGATAAACATACCGATATCCCCTATCCGGTTCACTATGAAAGCTTTCTTACCGGCATTGGCAGCAGAGTCCTTTTCGAACCAGAATCCGATGAGAAGATAAGAACTCAAGCCCACCAGTTCCCAAAACATATAGATACTGAAAAGGTTGTTGGAAAGTACAATCCCATTCATTGAAAAGGTGAACAGAGAAAGGTATGCAAAATACCTGGAATACCTGGGATCGCCTTTCATGTATCCGATGGAATAGACGTGTACTACGCTTGAGACAACCGCCACCACCAGTAGCATAACAACCGTGATATTGTCTATTAGAATCCCCAGGTGTACCTGAACTCTCCCCACGTCAATCCATTCCCATGTCTTCTCCACCTCAAAATCCCGGTCATATAACACCAGCATGACGGCAAACATGGCAAGGGTCAGACAGAACGTGATGAGCACAGCTGACACTGACACCCAGTCGCCTTGACGAGGGAGTCGCTTGCCAAGAAAGATCTGAACGGCAAAAGCCAGAAGGGGAAGGAAGAGAATAAGTATTCCGTAGGCAGCCATTTAGTGCCTCAGACTGGCGGCATCATCGATGTTCACCGTTCCCAGATTATTATAGATATTGATGATAATGGCGAGTGCCACCACTACTTCAGCGGCGGCCATTACTATCACAAATAGAGAAAAAACGTGACCCCCCAGATTCATTCCCCCGAACCGTGCGAACGCGATAAAGTTTACATTCGCGGAATTCAAGATCAGCTCCACACCCATAAGGACAGCCACTCCGTTTCTCCGGGTGATGACTCCGTAGAGACCCAGCGCAAAAAGAACAGCTCCGATGCTGAGATAGGTTGACAGACTCCCCATCAGCGTACCTTTCTGGACAGCATGGCGGCACCTATCAGGGCCGCCAGGAGAAGGACAGACGCCACTTCAAAGGGAAGTAGATAGTCAATCATCAAGAGTCTCCCAATACCATCCACAGTACTTTCAGGTTCAGGAGCATCCTCCAGATGCCAGGGCGAGGTCGAAATCATGTAGATCAACCCCGCGAGAATGAACAGTACCACTGTCCCTCCGGCACCCCGCTGAACACTCGTATGGGAAATCCGGATATCGGCGATCCGGTGTGTTAGCATGATCCCAAAAATGAGAAGGACAAGTATGCCACCCACGTAAATGACTATCTGGACTGCAGCGATGAAATCGGCCATCATGAAAACGTAAAGTCCCGCCACGCCTACAAAAGTGAACAAAAGAGCCAGGGCGGAATAGAGGAGTTTTTGTGACTGGACAACAAAGAAAGCAGACACCACGGTGACGGCAATAACAGACCAGAAGATCAGAGTTGCACCGGTCACCGGGTTGCTTCCTGCTTCTCCTTCCACTCTGCCGCCTCAACAGGAGGAACCTTGGAAAACCGGTAGATCATGCGGCTTCTGTCGTACTCTGAGAACTCGTAATCGATCTCATGTTTCGGTGAATTCGGTCCCCCTACCATGTAAATACACTCTTCCGGGCATGGATAGACACACAAATTACAGTAGCAGCACTCGGTCATATCGATATCGAAGCGTTCCACCAATAACCGCTTCTGTGTCCCGTGAGAGGTGACACCTACGTGATTCAACTCAGGTATGTCAACTCCCTTGTCAACCTTTGACGTTCGAATGGTGATGCAACCCACGGGGCAGGCGCGCTCACATTTCAGGCAGCCGATGCAGTCATCCATGTCAACATGGAGCCTGCTTCTGATAACGTTGTACCGGTCAAGGTCAAAACCGATGTTCCGCTCGGGTCTGGGCCACCGTTCCACCGGGTACTGGAGCGTAACGATCCCTCTGCGCGCCTTGAAGAAGTGGAGGATGGTCACTCTGAGACTCACCAGAAGTGTGGTAATTGCCTGCCAGATGTTTGAGAAATACCTCACGCTCAACCTCCCTCAAGCGATAAACAAATCCCAGAGTCCCACTCCCAAGATATTGAAAAGGGCCAGAGGTATGAAATACTTCCAGCACATAACCATCAGCTGGTCGGTCCTCAACCGGGGGAACGTCCAACGGAACCAGATCATGACAAAAATGAGAAAAGCTGCCTTGCCCATGAACCAGATGAATCCCCAAATGGGTCCATCCATCACACCTTCAATAGGACTCTGCCACCCCCCCAGAAACAGAATGGCCGCCAATGCCGCCACGATAAACATGTTGGCATATTCCGTAAGGAAGAAGAACGCCCACCTCATACCGGAATATTCGGTGTGAAACCCCGCAACCAGTTCTGATTCTGCCTCAGGGAGGTCAAATGGGGTTCGATTCACCTCAGCGATTCCGGAGATGAAGAGGACAAAGAAGGCTATGAAACAAAATGGGTTATCGAAAACAAACCAGTTGGGTAGAAATCCCCACATTGTCCCGGACTGGGCCCGGATAATCTCCTGCATCTGCAGACTTCCAACCAGCATGACAACAGTAAGGACAGAAAGCCCAACCGGAATTTCATAGCTGATAATCTGGGCCGCAGAACGCATGGCGCCGTAAAGAGACCATTTGTTATTGGAGCTGTAGCCGGCAAGAATAATGCCCACAACACCAATGGAACCGACGGCGATAATGTAGAGTATGCCGATATTGAAATCGGCCGCCATTATATGCTGATTGAAAGGGAGGGCAACAAATGTTATGAACGACGCGATAAAAAGGATGAACGGTGCCACGATGAACAGTCTCCTGTCCGCACTCGCAGGAATTATGTCTTCCTTAAGAAGGAGCTTGATGGCATCAGCCACGGTCTGCAGGAGTCCCCACTTTCCCGCATGGAGTCCCACACCCTGTCCCATGGGGCCGAGTCTGTCCTGCATAAAGGCGGACACCTTACGCTCAACATAAACAGCCACCATGGCATTCACGGCGATGAACAGGAAAATCGGGAGAGCCACCAGCACTGCGGCAAAGGAAAACTGAAGTCCATCCGGCATCCCTTCCAGCCAGGGAATCCGGGAAAACCGGTCAAGCAAGAAGTCGACCATTAGCGATCAATCTCCCCAAGGACAATATCGAGACTCCCCAGGACGGCAATGACATCAGCGATCATCCACCCACGAGCAATTTCATCGATGCAACTCAGCGCCGTAAACGCCGGTGATCTGAGCTTGACCCTGAAAGGTATGGGTGAACCGTCACTTATTATGTAGAACCCGAGATCCCCGCGGGGCGTTTCACTCCTCCTGTACACCTGTCCCTCGGGTGGTCGGATCTTCCTGGGTAGGGCAGCATGAACATCCCCTTCCCGGGGCATCTGGTCGAGGGCTTGCCGAACGATTTTCGCACTCTCTTCCATCTCTCTTATCCGGACATAATACCGATCCCAGCAATCTCCCACTGAACCCATAGCCCCTGTGCCGAGGGGGATGTCAAATTCAAAGCGGTCGTAGATGCTATAAGGGTCGTCCCTGCGGAGGTCCCACCGCACTCCTGATCCCCGGAGGTTGGGTCCCGATACACCGTAGCTGATTGCAACCTCTTCAGGAAGTACTCCGACGTCCGCCGTCCGCTCAATGAAAATCTTATTGTAGGTGAGCAGTTCATTGTATTCGCGTATTTGCGGTTCGAAATAATCGAGGAATTCGTAGGCCTTTTCCACCCAACCCACGGGAAAATCGTGGGAAACTCCTCCCACCCAGATGTAGTTGTACAACAGACGTGCCCCGCAAAGCATTTCAAAGAGGTCCAGAATTCTCTCCCGATCGCGAAAACAGTAAAGAAACGGCGTGAACGCCCCCACATCGAGACCGAAAGTCCCGATCGAAAGCAGATGGCTGGCAATGCGGTTCACCTCCGCAACGATCACCCGCACGTACTGCACTTTCTCGGGAACTTCAATCTCCATCAGTTCCTCCACAGCAAGGGCGAAGCCAAAGTTGTTGTTCATGGACGCGATGTAATCGCAGCGATCTGTAAAAGGGATACACTGATCGTAAGTCAAATTCTCACAGTGTTTCTCAAAACAGCGGTGGAGGTAACCGATATAAGGTGTAATCCTGGTGACAATTTCTCCATCGGTTCGGACTTTTAACCGGAGAACACCATGGGTGCTGGGATGCTGTGGTCCTATGTTAAGAACCATCTCTTCAGCGTGAACAGTCCCTAGCTCCTGATCGTACTCTACTCCCATCCTTCCTTCACTTTTGGCACCACAATTCCATGCCACGTGTCGGGAAATACATAATCTTTTCTTAAGGGATATCCCTCCCAGTCGTCCGGGAGAAGAATCCTTCTCAAATCCCTGTGCCCTTCAAACTTGATACCGTACATGTCGTACACTTCGCGCTCAAACCAATCGGCAATCCTCCAGATTTGCTCGACGGAAGGGACAACAGGATTCGATTTACGTACCCGAATACGAACCTCCACTTTGTGACCATGCGTCATTGAATGAAGATTGTATATGACCCCTAGGTTTTCTTCCTCAGGCCCCTCGTCGATCCCGGTGATACACATGAGTGAATCGAACTTCAACGTCTCCTCGTGCCGAAGAAAAGCCGCCAGGCCGTCCCACACGCCATATGGAACGCGAATGTGGTCCCGTGGGACGTCTTCTCCCGTGGGAATCAGACCACGCTTGAAATTCGTATTGATCGTATCGATGATTTCGACGAATTGCATGGAAGTGTGGAAATCCGCTCTAAATGGCGGGGACCTCCTCCCCACCAGACGGATGTCGGGAATGAATCGGTTCCTGAGGAGTGGGGAACGTCTTGTCCACTTGCAGCTTTCGGTATCGACCTTTTCCGTAAGAGACTGAATGCTTGACCCAATCCAGATCGCCCTTTCTCCATACGTACGCCAGTCCCACGGCGAGAATGAAGAGGAAAATCATCATCTCAACAAATGCAAAAAGACCGAGTTCCCCGAAAACAACTGCCCACGGAAAGAGGAAGATTACCTCCACCTCAAAGATGATGAAAACAAGGGCGACAACATAGAATCGGATATTAAACTGCACCCAGCCCGTCCCCTCGACATCTTCACCGCACTCATAAGTGGACAACTTCTCAGGGGTCTTTCTTCCGGGGGAGACAATCCTTTGCAGTACCAGGGCGACCGCAAGAAGGACGATTCCGATGAGGACGAACATGAAAGTGGTGCCGAAGTTTCTATACATGTAATTATGGCCGATCAGAGGTGGACAAAAAGTTAATCCCAGTGGTGCTTTCTTTGCAAGGCATTTGCCTTCGGGATCTCAGTCAGTTTCCTGTACAGAGGAGTGTTGAAGTTACATCCCCAAAAGGGTAAATTGAGAATCCTACCATGTCTTCTGTTCACAAGTCCGTTCTCTCTTTACTGTCCGTATTTCCAAAACCCTTCGTTGAGCAATTCGCGGCACGATACGTGGCGGGCGAGACATGGAGAGAGGCGGTTCAGGAGGTCCGAAAACTCAATACGCTCGGCCTTTCTGCCACCCTTGATATTCTTGGGGAACAGTCCAGGTCAGTCGGAGAAATTGAGAAAGTTAAAGGGTCGTATCTCCAACTCTATGACGCAATAGAGCAGGAGGGACTGGACTGTAATATCTCTCTCAAGCTCTCCCATCTGGGGCTCGGACACGAGGATCGCCTCGCGGTAAAATCGCTCCGGGAAATCTTAGAGCAGGCCAAACAACTGAACAACTTTTTGCGTATCGATATGGAAAATTCCCGCTACACAGATGCCACCATTCGCAACTTCCGGGAGTGCCTTGAACGTTACAAGGGAGTGGGGATCGTTCTGCAATCCTACCTGAGACGCAGCAGGAGTGATCTGGCCAATCTCATGGGAAAAAGAGTCAACGTGAGGGTATGCAAGGGCATTTACCGAGAGTCGCGTGAAATCGCCTTTCAGGATCGCGATGGCATTCGTCAGAGCTTCATACAACTTGTCCAGGAGGGACTTTTGGGGGACGCCTATATTGCCATTGCTACCCACGACCGGTACCTCATGGACACCCTGGAAACATGGATTGGGAACAAGGGGATTTCAAGGGATCGTTACGAATTCCAGGTGCTGTATGGTGTTCCTGTGGGAGGTCGCCTGGAGTCACTCGTTAAACGAGGACACAAGGTTCGTGTCTACGTCCCCTTCGGTGAAGACTGGTACCCCTATGCCATGCGCAGGTTGACAGAGAATCCCCGTATGGTGGGATACATTCTGAAGAATTTCTTCTCAAAAATGTAATCTTATGGCCGGTTGTGTATTACCAAGCTGAGGTTCGCGCTCTTCCCTTGAAAGGTTGCCACACCCTGGGTCAAGGGAATTTAGGAAGTCAGTTCGTCGCTCTGTCCCCAACCCATTTTTGTTCTTAGAGTGTGGAAATAGTTCCTGTCTTCAAACGTAATCATCTGTACATCATACGGTGCTCTTCGAACATAGATAATTTCTTTCGACCCCACTCTTTCCTGAATCTGGCCGTCCATAGCCACTCTGAGTTCTGACTCCCCGTGCGGGAAGGAGATCGCCAGTTCTTCCTGGGAAGGCAAAACGATAGGACGTGACGAAAGGGAGTGGGGGCAGATAGGCGTCACGGTGAACAACGACAACCAGGGAGCTATAATGGGACCGCCGGCTGAAAGATTGTAAGCGGTGGATCCTGTGGGAGTAGAAATAATGAGCCCATCGGCGGAGTACGAGGTGATCAACCGTTCGTTCATGGTGAGAGTGCACCTCATCAACCGCGAGCTTTCACCTCGATCGATCACCAGATCGTTCAGGGAGTGAAATACCCTTTTATCACTGTCTCCGACCTGGACCTCAAGAACCATCCTGGAAAAGATAATATACTCATCGCTGATGATGGATTTGAGACGACCGAAAAGGTTGCCCACCGATCCTTCTGCCAGAAAGCCGAATCCACCAAGATGAACTCCCAGAATTGGAATCTGCATGTGGCCGACAGCTCTGGCCCCTGAGAGGATGGTACCATCTCCACCCATAGCTAGGACGAAGTCAACTTGAGAAAATTCCTGCAAGGAGCTGATCACGGAAAAATCAAACCGGGACTTATCCTCCAGCATTCCCACAATTCTGGTTGTGAGAAACACCTCCTGTTTATTCTCCTGGAACCAAGTCATGAGCTTCGGAAAGAGCTTCCAGAATTCCTCCTTGGCAGTGTTCGCCCAGATAGCAACTTTCATGCAATCAGTCCTCGGATGTCAGTTTCAGTTTTCCCGAATCATTTCTTGCAAGTTTCTTAATCTTCAGTTCCGCTTCATCCAACCTTTCGCGACATAACTCGGTTAGCTCGATCCCCTCTTCGAAGAGTCTCAGGCTCTCTTCCAGGGAGACGGCCTCATCCTCCAGTTTTCGCACAATCTCCTCCAGTCTTACAGTCGCTTCTTCGAAGCTGAGTGATTTCTTGCTTTCAGCCATCTTCCTCCACCGAATCCGCTAGATCATGGAAACTATTCTTCACGGATTTCCTTTGTCTCCACGGTCGTTTCCCCATCTGACATGATCAGAGCGAATCTCTTGCCAATCTCGAGAAGTTTTACGCTCTTGATAATGTGCTTGTTATGGGGATTGTAAGCAATTGAATATCCTCTCCTCAGGATTCCCATGGGACTTGCTCCGAGGAGCCTTTTTTCGAGTCCTTCAAATGCGGAGAGATGAAGACCCACCACAAATGTCATCCGCTGCCCCATTCTCTCACGTAAATCGTCCACCCTCTGCTTTTTTTGATCTACAAGAACCTGCGGCTGCCTGAAACCGTACCTCCCCATCAGAGAATCCAGTCGCTGCCATGCCATCTTAAGCATGGTGAGGAGTGCCTCCCGCTGCCGTCTCTCCGATTCTTCCAGAAAAACCTGAATCTCCTGTCGGGACGGAGAAACCAATTCTGCCGCTGCTGAGGGTGTGGGCGCTCTCAGGTCGGCTACCATGTCAGCAATGGTGAAATCGCTTTCATGGCCCACTGCTGAAATGATAGGGATGGAACAGTCAAACATGGCACGAGCGACCTTTTCCTCATTGAATGGCCAGAGATCCTCCAAGGATCCGCCGCCCCTTCCCAAGATAAGTGTATCGATGCCTCCAAATTCCCCGAAATCCCTGATGGCATCTACAATATCATCTGCCGCGTCGTCGCCCTGGACAAGGGCGGGACGAATGATAATTCTCACATGAGGTGCCCGCCTGGCAAGAATGTTTTTTATGTCCTGAATAGCTGCACCAGTGGGTGAGGTTACAACGCCCACCATTGATGGATAGCGGGGGATGGGCCGCTTTCTTTCGTCTGCAAAAAGGCCCTCCTCTGCAAGTTTTTTCTTAAGTGCCTCAAATGCAAGATAGAGCGTCCCCAACCCAGCCGGCTCCATCCGCCTGACCACCAACTGGTAAATCCCCCTCGCCTCGTAGACAGTCACGGCACCCTCTGCCAGGACTTTCATGCCATCCTCCACGGAAAACCTCAGGAATTGATTGTCTCTCCTGAACATGACGGCCTTCAGTTCGGAGCGATCATCTTTTAGGGTGAAATACATGTGACCAGACGTGTGGTGTTTGAAGTTGGAAATCTCCCCTTCCACCCATATGGAAGGAAATGAAGTCTCCAGAATAGCCCTAACCTGCGAAGTGATCTGTGATACCGTGAACACCCGAGATCTCCCACCCTGAGAGGGTCCGGAAGTGTGGGCTGATGCTTTTTCAACCATCGGTTCGATGTTTTGGTCTCATTGAAATGGGTTGGGGCGACCGGCGAGAATCCAGGCTGAATACCAGAATGAGGCCACCCCGATCGCAGCCTGCTCCATTCTCAGCTTTGCAAGATCACCCGTCTCCGCGTGCAAAACTTCGAGATACCCTGAGCCTGCCATTGATTGCCCCCGATCGGCGATAGTCAGCCTCTCTTCAGGTGAAAGGTTCTTTCGAGCAAGGGAATCTGCTTTGAGAATCGTGGCATGAACTGGATAGGATTCCGCAATGATTCTGAAAGCCTGCTCCACGGGATCAGAAAGCTGTGTGAGCTGTCCCTTCGGATGGATGTTGCCAAGGAGATACCGGTCTACCATATCTTCCTCCCAGCGCATATGGACACCTTCGTTGCCTGACAATTGACCGTTGTAGTTTTCAACCACATGCAGCGGCATGTGAAGGTCGGAAACATAATGCCCGAGCGCAGCCGCGGTCAATCTCGCCTCATCCCATTTCCCCAAATGGAACTCTCCAACAAGCCTGTTGAAATAGCGCTCGATTCTCCACGGAGCAGTTCCCCAGTCGTCAATCTTCTCTTCGCTGTAGGTTGAAATGAGGTCTTCCCGGGACCGGGGAATCTTTCTGAAGGGATAGTCGTCATACAGATCCACGTCGATATAGTGTCCTCTCCCCTCCTTGGGATGCATGAGCGTGTCATCACGCCACAGGTCGGGATCGACCGCGTGCTCTGCAATGTACTCGATGTGAAAGAGGAAATATCTCCCCAGCTCATCGGGAAGCATCCTCACTGCCTCTCGATTGATCGCTTGATGAGCTTTGAAACCCCACGAAGCCACAAAAGAGAGGGGGGCCAGAGAAACCGCGACCAAAGTGGGGATAAAGAGGTGACGCCGGAGTTTCATGCTCCGCGTGAAAGCCGAGATAGCTATCTCGGCTTCTTCTTGTGCCTGTTCTGACGTAAGCGTTTCTTACGTTTGTGAGTCGATATTTTTCGTCTTTTGCGTTTCTTGCCACACGGCATTTGAACGGCTCCTAGCCCATAAGGGCGTCATTAACGATGGTCCGAAGCAATCTGGAAGCCTTAAAAGTGGGAACGTACCGTTCAGGTAGATGCACGACTTCACCGGTACCGGGATTCCTTGCCCTTCGGGGATCTCGCCTTTTCACTCCAAATGTACCAAATCCTCTCAGTTCGACGCGATCATTCTCTTTAAGAGCTGATATGATCGTCGAGACTATTCCGCTCATGACGGCTTCGGTTTCCACCTTCGTCAATCCCGTTGCCTCGGCCACCCTGTCGATAATATCGGCCTTTGTCACACCCAAATCCTCCTACGAGACTGTAAAACGGTTACCAACAGACAAAATTAGCTCTCATTTACATAGATTACCAGCTTCTGTCCCGGATAAATGAAATCCCCGCGTCCGATGCCATTCCACTTTCTCATCTTTCCTACCGAAACTCGATAGCGAACAGCGATATGACTCAGTGTGTCCCCGGTTCGGACCTTGTAGACTTCTTTGGAGTAGCCATCTGTACCACCGGATGACAATGAAGTGAGAGGGACGGTCAATTTTTGGCCCGGATAGATGTACCCGCCATACCTCAACCCATTCCACGTCCTGATAGTCCTTGCAGTCGTGCCGTAAAGCATGGCAATGTGCCCCAATGTGTCCCCTTTTCTAACAATGTGGACTTCTGAGTTCTTGCCTCGATCTGAGGAGGAAGCGAGGATCGGGCCACGGCCCGAGGAAGGCGTGGGGATCGTTAGCCTCTGGCCGATCTGCAATCGGTGATAGTTCCGTATCTTATTCACGGACGCAATTTCATGAATGGAAACCCTGTATTTTCTCGCGATGAGCGAGAGACTCTCCCCTCTTCTCACCCGATGGACAAGATACTGGGGAGAAAATCTCCGGTCATCCGGCAGGGAAGCAAAGGCCGTTTCAAACCTTTCCTTCCGCCCCCGAGGAATCTTGAGTGAATATGGCTCTTCAGGAGGTGTGGCAAATTGCCGCAGTTCGGGATTGTACAATCTCACGGCATCTACCGTTATACCCGCGCAACTGGCAAGAACGGACAGATCGGCACTTCTTTCAATTACAACCTCATCAAAAACAAAGGGGTCAGCCTCCACTCGCTTGAAACCGTATTCCTCAGGGTTCCGGGTGATAATAGCAGTGGCCAGAAATGTGGGAACGTGATTCCGAGTCTCCCTCGGCAGGGAGTTCAATCGCCAGAAATCGCGTGTCTGATGCAAACGGATCGCTCGATGGATTCTCCCTTCCCCGGCATTGTAAGCCGCCAGTGCAAGATACCAATCGTCAAACTCAATAAAGAGATCCTTCAAGTAGTCTGCCGCGGCTTTCGTGGATTTTATGGGATCCCTCCGCTCATCAACCCACCAGTTACGCATCAGCCCATACAGCTTCGCAGTGGAGGAGATAAATTGCCATAGTCCTGCGGCCCGAGCCCGCGAATACGCTCTTGGATTCAGACCGCTCTCAACCATGGCGTGAAATACAAGTTCTTCGGGCAGTTCGTTTTCGGTGAGAATGTCCGTTAGAAGATCCGAGTAGACGGGGTATCTCGAAAGCCATTGTTCGAAATTCTCCCGGCCTTTGGTCTGGAAGAATTTGATCGCCCGGTCCACTCTCTTGTTCATCACCAGAGGAATGTGTCCCTCACGGTCGTCTATGACCCGGAACTTGGATCCATTGATTTCAATTTCGATCGATTCCAGGTATTCAGACATTTCTTGCTTCAGGCTCGCCGTGGCGATGGGCGTTTCCAATTTGTTCACAGTCTTGAAAAAATGTTCGTAACTGTGGAGAAATGTATGTTCAAAACGGTCATATTCCATCCGGTCATCTTCTGACATCTCCCCAAGTTGTTCGGCTTCCGTCATCAACTCTACGATCTTATCAATCAAATAGATGACCTCAAGCGTATCGCCATGGTGATCAGCAATCATGGCTTCCCCCAGGAGACCCTTGGCGTCTGATAGGATCAGCGGAAATCTGTTGGGACCGCTGTCCTGAGAAACAGCCCCTTGATCATCCAACTGGGAATCTCCCCGCACTCCCGCAACGATCTGGCACAAGACACCCAAAAGGAGAACCGTGATAGCCAAATGGAAACTCCTCATCTCAATCCCTGGACATCATATTGAATCTTTCCCCATAAAAGAAGTCGCCAAATTAGTGGCAAATCTGAAGTACAGTCAAGGTATTTCCCGTCGAGCACCGGCCAGAATCCTCTCCACGATCTGCTGGGTCCCTCTATTCTCTACCAGTGAAACGCGCACGACTCGACCTCCCCACGAACGAACCAGATTGGCACCCACCACCTCATCTTCTTTGTAGTCTTTCCCTTTCACCAGTACGTGGGGTCTTATCATGTGGATCAGGTCTTCAGGTGTATTCTCCTCGAAGATTGTCACATGACTCACGGTTGCGAGGGAGTCGAGTATGATCGCCCTGTCCTCGGCCGGTTGGATGGGGCGACCGATTCCTTTGAGGCGGCAGACGGAATCGTCACTGTTTATTCCCACGAACAGATGGTCTCCTTCCTCTCTGGCCCGGTTGAGCAACTCCACGTGCCCAAGGTGTATCAGATCAAAGCAGCCGTTTGTAAATACGACAGTCTTACCCTCTTTTCGAATCGTCGCAGATCGCTCCGCCATCTTTTCCTGAGTGAGAACCGCCATCTATTCCCTCAAAGGACAGGCACCGCACAGATCCATCTCACAATACCTTTCAGAAAGGGCGAGAAGCCCCTGCTGAACTCCAAAAGAAGTCAGTTGCCTCTGCCTGAGATGGGGAGAGAATTGACGGGACAGTCGACCGTACGTATAGCCAAGATCCAGTCCAAACCATATCTCATATCTTTTGCTATTCCCGCGTCCTTTACTGAACTCATCCCACGCCTCACGGAAAGGAATGATAACATTCCCAAGCCACTCTCCTTGCCAACCTTTGCCTCCACTCTTCTCATCAAGAACGGTGTCTAAGCGTGACAGTGTCTCCTCCGCTTTATCTCTCCAGGGCTCCCAGCCGCTAACAAGTGACCAGGCTAGTCTCGCTCCCCATCCCAGCCGGCGTTCCGGGAAGGCATTGGGTCGAATACCCTTTCTCCTCCAATCATCGGAAGCGATGACCTCTTTAACCAAAAGTGTCCTCGAGAGAGATCGCCACAGGCGACGATAGTCCCCGTTGCCGAAATCTTTATCAGTTGGTGCGAAGTCCAGCAGCCCGGACGTTCCCAGAAGAACGGCCAGCACTTCTCCCGGCTCAGCCAGGTTCAGAAATGTGGAAAGAGGCACACTTCTCGAAAGGCGCTCGAAGGCATTTTCGTTTCCCTTGAGTCCCAGTGACCGGAAAGACTCCACGTAAAATGCCTCACGTGCATCACCCGTTTCCCTGATCGAGTTTCGAATTCGAGATACTTTTCGCATCCACCTGATCTTTGCCAGCCGACGAAGTTTCCTTGTAGACTTCTCCTCGTCACATTCTCCTGTCAACTGGCAGAATTTTTCCTGTCGGGAGAAGACATTGCCCGGCCTTACTGGCACAAGGGTCACACTTTTTCCTGAACGGGTGACCGTCCTTTTCGATCCCGGCTTTACCACAATGTGCAGAACGACATTGTTGTATCGCGGATCTCTGTCGTGATGATGGGAGAACCAGTCCCGTTCGCGCACATGGAATTCAATATCACCCTTCAAAGTTTTGCCATCCAGCAGAAATTGTGCATTCAGAAAATCCGGTCCATCGTGGACGTTCCGGTGACCCTGTTCAAACAGATACACGTCTTCTCCATCCGACGCTGATATCCGGCTGCCCTGCTCGAGGCTCAGCCACCACCTGATCAACTCTGATTCGGACGGGCCTGTTTCTTGCCTCTCAATTGTAGACTCCGTCATGCCGGCGCCATTTCGGCGTTCCCCCGTTTTTCAGACAACCAGGTGGCCTTGAGAGACGCCACTTGTTCCCTCACATATTCCGCAAACTTCGATTTCGTAGATTCTGCCCAGTCACTCGTCTCGATAGGTGAGCCGATTCTCAGTTCAATCGTTCCCGGCCTCAACCTGGGCGAATGCGGGGACAAGATGTCCCTCGTTCCGCAAACGGCCATGGGGACCACCGGAATACCGAGATCAACAGCCAGACCCAGGCCCCCCTTCTTAAACCGGTGAATTTCGCCATCGGTGCTTCTGGTCCCCTCCGGGAAAACAATGACGGACCTTGGGTATTCTTTCAGAGATTCAACTGCCTGTGCGAGAGATTCAACGGCACGCCGGTGATTTTTTCTGTCCACAAAAACATGCCGTGCCCTGGTCATAGCCCATCCCAGTATGGGGATCTTTTTGAGCTCTTTCTTTGCCATGGATACCACTTGAAAAGGCAATGCCGCGAAGACGAGTGGGATATCTATGGCGCTTTCATGATTGGCGGCAAAGATGTAATACTTGCCGCGGTCAAGTTTCTCCAATCCCCTAACCCGGAATGGGACACCGCAGCCTTTCAACAAGAAATATGCCCACAAACGTGTCACCGTCGCGATCATTTTCCCACGGGTGTCCAAAGGACTGACAAGAATTGCTATCGTACCCATCAGCCCTGTCCAGAACAGGTGGTTGATGAAGGCAAAAACGGTGCGTATCATGATCTGAAGGCGGTGAACACAGGTTTACTTCAACACTGCGGTGCCGGTATAGGGGTGAAGAACCTCCGGCACCATTATGGTTCCCTCTTCCGTCTGATAACTTTCCAGAAGGGCAACCATCAATCGCGCCGTGGCCACGGCAGAGCCGTTGAGAGTGTGCACGAAGTCAAGTTTGCCATCTGCCCTTCGATACCGGATGTTGGCACGTCTCGCCTGAAAAGACTCGAAATTGCTGCAACTTGATACTTCCAACCATCTCTTCTCAGCAGGGGCCCACACCTCCAGATCGTAACACTTTGATGCGGCAAAACTGATCTCCCCGGTGGCTAAGGCCACCACCCGGTAATGCAGCCCGAGGGCCTGAAGAACCGATTCCGCATCCTGGGTAAGGGATTCCAGCTCATCGTACGATGTCTCGGGAGCCACAAGTTTTACAAGCTCCACCTTATTGAATTGATGAACCCTTATGAGGCCACGAGTCTCCCTCCCGTAAGAACCGGCCTCCCGACGAAAACACGGGGTATAAGAGACGTAACGTACCGGAAGATCATCCTCGGTGAGGATTTCACCCCTGTGGATATTCGTTACGGGTACCTCCGCTGTGGGAACAAGAAACAGTTGGTCCTGCTCCACCGCGTACATGTCTTCTTCCATTTTGGGCAGCTGGCCCGTTGCCTCGTTGGCAGAACGAAGGGAGAGAAAAGGGGGAGCAACCTCCACATATCCCCTGCCGGTGTTATGCTCCAACATGAAATTGATCAAGGCTCTTTCCAGCATGGCACCTTTCCCGGTGTAAAGGGGAAAGCCCGATCCCGAGATCTTGGCCGACCGCTCAAAATCGAGCAGGCTAAGTAAGTTCGCGAGTTCCAGATGATCGAGAAGATCGAAATCTAATTCGGGAGGATCACCCCATTTCCTGAGTTCAACATTGGCCGATTCATCATTGCCTACCGGGACTGATTCATGTGGAATATTGGGCACCCACATCAGCAGTTCGTTCAACATCTCCTTCTGCTCAGACAGGCGAATGTCCCTTTCCCTGATAGTCTCAGACAAGGTTTTCATTTCTTCCATGAGATCATCCGGATTTTGGCCACCCTTTTTCATCTCACTGATTGTCTCACTCGACCGGTTCTTCCGGGCCTTAAGTTCCTCAACATCACGGATTGTCTGTCTCACCTTTTCGTCGAGGCTAAGAATTCTGTCCACATCAACCGTCTCGCCTCTCCGGGTAACTGCGGCTTTCAGTTGATCGGGGTGTTCACGAATGTATTTTAGCGGAAGCATGAAACCGACACTATGTAGCCATGATCTCCATGGAAAAGGTTAGACATTGAAAAAATTACAATGACGGTATCGAAATTGCCATCCCATTCCCTTGGAAAAACTTCGCCCGCTTTTCTCAACATAAATCGTACCGAAACGCAGGAGATGTTTATGAATACAAGGCCTGCGCAGAAAAATTGATGGAGACCTACTAGACAGTACGTCGAATACAGTTTTCAAGCAGAACGCGGTAGTCGTAGGCATATACTTCGTTGCAGTAGATTTGGTGGTGAGAAATGCGGGTTAGCCGATCCTGAGGCTCTTTCTTCGTCCTTTCCAGGAGATGGGAAGTAGAGGTCCAAGTATACCAAAAACTACAACATAGAGGCTGTGCCAGATTTCATCCAGCAAGAAAGCTGCTGGTTCAAACGGTCGAGATAGTAAGGAAGTGTATTTGGCGATGAGGATGCCATCTCCAATCATTTTGACAAACCATGGAAGCAGCCACGTGGAATCCAGGCTTACGACAAAGGCGGCCATGCCAGCGACTACTGCAAGGTTGGCGAGGAAAATTGCGGAAACAATCCATCTGAAGACACTTCTGACAAAAGGAAGCTCGTAATAGATTTTGCCTTTTGAGGCAAATCTCAGCCTCTGACGAACAAACGAGGCAAAGTCGGGGGGAGGAGGGCTCTTAACCTGAGCCTCTGGATTGACGCAGAATTCGATCTCCCACCCGGCGTCGATGATTTTATGCATGATGAGCGTATCATCGCCTGAAAAGAAGGAATTGATTTCTTCATAACCCCTCACCGAGTCGAAGGCCGAACGTCTGATGGCCAGGTTTCGTCCGCTTACGGTCAGGGGAAATCCACGGGCAAATCCCCCGGCCGCCAGTGAATCCTGACCCAGTGAATCCAGAAGCAGTGCGCGCCTCCACAGTCCTCCACCATTCTCCAGGGGGCTCGGTCCCCCGACCATGCCAACCCTGGTATCCTTAAAGAGCATTGCCATGGTCGAAATCCAGGACGCCCCCATGGTACAGTCGGCATCGGTGAAGACAAGTATCTCTCCTTCCGAGGATTGAACTGCTTTTGAGAGAGCCCACATCTTGGGAGACCAGTTGTCGGGGGTATCATCCACCAACAAATGTGTCACACGGGAATCGTTCTCAGAGAACTTTCTCACAATATCACCTGTCGAGTCAGCGGAGTCATCATTTGCGATGACAACCTCCAACTGACTGCCAGGATAGTCCTGGCACAGGACATGTTGCAGAAGGTTGCCAATATTATCCTCTTCATTCCGAGCCGCCACGATGACCGAGACAAGAGGGAGCCGATTACGTTTCTTTGAGGTCTGCTGCTGCGGCGTGCCCGTTATGCCATTCCTCAGCCAGAGAAGGAAAGAGAGATACGCGAAAGCAACAAGTGTGAACAGAATAATCACTGAATAAGAACTCTCAACTTAGGACTATCTCGGCGAACCTTCAAATAGCTGATTACAGCCCAATTGAAAGTTGGATCATGGCATCGAACTTTTGTGAGTTGACCCTTTTTCCGCTCTGAGGGTCCACGCGCCGCAGCCAATGGTCATAGTAAAGATCGAAAGAGAAACGCATAAAGGAAAAAAGGAGAAGTTCTCCCCGAAAGCCGGCCAGAATCCTCGTCTCCGGGTTTAATTCAAAGGGAAACAGAAATGGGATTTTTTCACGATCATATTGCATTTCAACAGTTTCATCACTCACTTCTCCACGCCTCGTTCTCTGGACATAGATCTGTACCCACCACGCCTCACCCGGAGCTCCCTCTGCCGCGAGAAACATATTGTCGGAATTGGGACCGGACCAGAAACCCAGATACTGGCCGTAGTGCTGAAATGTATTTACTCTGCTCCGGTGGACATAAACATAGGGGGTCATATGAGAGGCTTCGAATCGTAGAATGGATTTCCAGTCACGAAGAAATGGAAGCAGATAGGCGAAGCCAGCCTGGTAGGCCATCCAATTCCTACTCTTCCTTTTGTTGAATGTGTCTACAAAGTCCCATTCATCAATATATAGTGATCCATAGAATCGGCCAAAAGACTTTACCGCAATTTGGAGATCCCCGAACATCTGGAGATTATCAGAGTCACTAAGGTTATGCTGGGTTGACCAATAGAAGAGTACCGGGAGTGCGTAGGCCATTTCCACTCCTCGTGCACCGTAGACGACAGATTCGCCGAAACCAATGTTGATGTTTTCGCGCGGTGAAAAATCGAGACGATGGGCCACCACGAATTTACGCACTAGAGGCAATCCGCCTTTAAGATAGAGTCTTGAGTTAGTGGAATCGCGAAATGTCGAGTTTAGACTGCCATGCAGATAAGTAAACGTCCACCTATCCGAGAAGCGGTGTTTCCAACTCAGGAAAGGGAAACTGGGTGCCTTCTCGGATAGCCATGTCTGGCCGGCATAACCGGGTCCCCACACGGGGTTAGACTGTGCGAACGTGAATTCTCCGTAGGGATAGGCGAGAACAATGCCGCCGTCTCCGATGCTGTATTCAACCCAGGTGGAATCGTTACTCTGATATGCCCGGCGCCCTATCTCTTTCTGCCAGGTGAAGTCATATGAAAGATCAGAAATCTTGCTTTTACTCACCACTGAGTGTTTCTCGATCCGCCCCCACAGGATCAGTCCAAATCCTCTTATGGGCAGCAACCGGTATTTGGTAAACAGATTCACCGCGGGGGCAATATCCGCGAAGAAACCTTCCCTGTTCACCCGGCCGCCATTGGGATAAAATGTGGAAGTGAAATCTGGAAAAAACTTTATCCTCTCATTCCGAAACAAGGAATCCCCGGCTTGGGATCTGAGCAAGTCGTCGCTCCCCGGGGGCGTGTCCACTCGCCACTCATGATTGAGGCGGTTCGAAAGGTAGGGTTCTATTTCCCCTTCCTCGATAGATCTGACCTCAAAAAAATGTAGATTTAATCCCGTGGGGCGCACCAAGGTCTGGCCGGAAAGAAAGAGGGGAAGAAGGAGCAAATTGACCAGACTTATGATCCGGCCTCGACGGTCTTGTGTCTCAATAGTCAAGACTTGATGTTTGCAGGTTAGAAAAGTACCTGAGTCAGAATGTCGACGGGAAAGCTATTGAGGAATGGGGATATTTCAAAGCCCCCACTGACCTTTACTGACCTTTGCCTGACATCATAACGGCGGCGGTTCTGAACATGATCATAAAGTCGAGCGAGAGGCTCAAGTTCTCAATGTAAAAGAAATCGTATTTCAGTTTTTGTCTTACATCTTCCACGGTGGAGTCATAGGAATGCTTGATCTGAGCCCAGCCTGTAATTCCCGGCCGGATCTTGTATCTCCGATAGTAGAATGGAAATTGCTCCATCAATTTTTCAACGAAGTAGGGACGTTCAGGTCTCGGTCCCACAACACTCATATCCCCTTTCAGAACATTGATGAATTGAGGCATCTCGTCCAGTCTAAACCGCCTGAGAAACTTACCCACCTTTGTGATTCTCGGGTCATCCTCCATTGCCCAGATAGGTCCTGTATGGGATTCGGCATTGTGCACCATGGATCGAAACTTACTCACAATGAACCGTCGGCCGTTCTGTCCCATTCTCTCCTGTCGGTAAAAAATGGGCCCTTTTGAGTTAATCTTGATGGCAGCCGCAACGACCAACCAGACAGGAAACAGGGGTACCAGCACAAGAAACGACATGACCAGGTCAATGAGGCGCTTGAGATACCTCTGCTGGCTGGTCATAATCTCAGGATTGATCTGAACGAGAGGAATCCCATAAATGTGTTCCGTCCTGGCCAGGCCGCTGACCACTTCGTACATATCGGGAATTATTTTCAGGGATACGGGAGATCCGTTTGCAATGGTCATGATGTCCAGCAGTCTGTCGTGATCTGGCTTTTCCAGGACTACTATCACTTCACTGACGTGACGTTCGTCAACTGCCTCCTTGAGATTACCCAGTGATCCCAGGACCGGTTTCCCATCAATTTCCTCAATCCCATCCGTTGAGAACTGTGGCGTGAAGTAACCCAGGAAATTATAGCCCATAAGGGGGTCGTTCAGTCGTTGAGCCAGATTCCGGGCCCTTTCATTTGTCCCTACGATAACCGCATTCTTCCTTCCATATCCCCGTCGGAGGAAGAACTTCTGCACTTGCCTCACCACCAGTCTTCCAGATGACACAGAGGCCACGAAAACTATCCAGTACTGAAGAAGCATTCCACTGGGTATGACGAAGGGAAGTTTCAACAGCTCATTGCACATTACGCCAACCAGAGTTGTCGCGAGGGTGATTTTGAAAAGGGTTTGCAATTCATCAAACCTGGAGAGGGTAGGATCCACACGATACCGTCCGTTGACATAGAACAACGTGAACCATAACAATTGAATGGACGCAACGGACAGCAGGACAAATCCGGGAAATATGATTGCGGTGTCATAGAGCGGGAGGAAGATGGCCGAAAAAGCTACCCATCCCGCGATGGTATCTGTGACAATGAGAACGGCCACAACCATCCAATACTTCCAATTCCTTTTGAAGTTCACTCTCGACATGGTCACACAGTACAATCAATACATAAGGTATGTAGGGGAAAGAAAAAACCGAATGCTCTGGATCACATTCGGTTCATTGGGTCGGAGTCGGTCCATCTGCAAAAGGTTTCCTGCTTTTACTTTACTTCGCTACTGAAATGACGTTTCAGGCTAAACCTTTAACAAATTTCGATACGTGCTCCTTTTTTTACAATTTATTGCCTCGATTTTCGGATGTCAAGCATTATTGCAACCGTATTGCAACCCCGTCTCGCCAGAAAATTCGACTGTTCCTGTTTCAATTCAAGAAATCGTGCAGGACGTTTGCGATTCTCTCTGCCGAGTGTCCATCCCATAACGGCGGAATTTTGCCCTCTTTTTGATCTCCTTCTAAAATCTGATCCACTTTCCTGCAAAGGAGGTTCATGTCCTTCCCGACGAGTTGATTTGTGCCATCTGTAACGGTGACGGGTCTTTCGGTGTTTTCCCTCAATGTGAGGCACGGCACACCGAGAAATGTGGTCTCTTCCTGAATACCACCGGAATCTGTGATTGCAACGGTCGAAGATTGCAGCAGGGAGATAAATCCGAGGTAACCCATGGGCTCTCTGAGCTGGAAGGATTCGCTCCCCGGAAGTCGCAAATCGAAATCAGCGATGCGCTGTCGCGTTCGCGGATGGATGGGGAAAACGACCTTTAGTCGCTCACTTATTTGAGCAAGCATTTCCACAATCCGTCTGAGCATGGTAAGGTCATCCACATTTGATGGACGGTGAAGTGTGACCAGGGCGTATTTCTCCGGTAAGCCGAAAGACCCTGGGTCCTTCGCTTTGGGAAGGAGTTGAACCAGAGTATCAATCATCACATTACCCACCAGGTGAATTTTAGCCGGATTCACTCCCTCTCTTATCAGATTCTCATTTCCATCGGATGAGGGGGTAAAAAGGAGATCGGAAATCTGATCGGTAAGAAGCCGATTGATCTCTTCGGGCATGGTTCGGTCGAGGGATCGCAATCCAGCCTCCACGTGCCCGACGGGGATGAGCAGTTTGGCACATACCAGCGCCGCCGCGACCGTCGAGTTTACGTCCCCGTAGACAAGTACAAGGTCGGGTTTCACTCTGGAAACGACACCGTGGAAACCGGTCATGATGGAGGCCGTCTGTTCGGCGTGAGACCCTGAACCCACATCCAGGTAATGGTCCGGCTCGGGAAGACCCAAATCCGTGAAGAAAACTTCTGACATATTCACGTCATAATGCTGTCCCGTATGGACCAGAATCTGGCGAGTGGAAAGTCTCTTTGAAATGGCTCTCCACACTGGAGTAACCTTCATGAAATTGGGACGAGCCCCGACGACATGAACAAGCTTCATCATTCTTTCCTCCGGCAGACTGTCATCAAAACGTCTTCCATACTTCTTGCCAGGTCTTTCCGGTCGAAGTGGGTTTTGACGAATTCATAGCCATTTTCTGCGTATCTGAAAAGTGCATCAGAGTCCTTTGAAAGTGAGACGACCGTGTCGGCAAGCCGTTTCGGGTCTTGCGGCGGGACCACCACTCCTCCCCCAGCGGCGTCCACGAGCCGGGCCGCTTCACCGCTGGCAACAAGAACCACAGGTTTTTGACAAGCCCACGCCTCCATCAGTTTGGAGGGGACGGCATCCAGTAAGTTCTTGCTCACCAAAGGAACAAGGACCACATCCGCCAAAGCGAGAATAGAGGCAACTTCTTCTCTGGGCTGAGACGGTACAAAGGTCACGTTATTCAAATTCAGATATTTGGCCTTCTGCATTAGCCTTTTCCTTTCAACACCGTCGCCCACAATGAGGAAGTGAATCCCTCTATCATGGTGCAGAAAATTGGCAGCATCCACAATCGTTTCAACTCCTTGGGCGATACCTATCAAACCCGTATATGCCGCCACAAAAGGCCCAGCGGGCTTGAGGACCCTCCGCCACTTCTCGACGTTTTCGTTTCCTAACCGATCGAAATCAACGCCATTGGGAACAACGGTAACTTTCTCATCTCCGGCACCTTCAGCCACGATTTTGTCATACTTGGCTTCAGTGACAGGGGTGATGTGGTCAGCTCGCGCGTAAAGCCGCCTCGCCAAATACCTACCCAACCTGACCAGAATATCTCCCGAATGAAATGCACCCGCATCGACGGCCACATCGGGCCATATATCACGTACGTCGAAAACAAAGGGGATTCCGCGGATCCGGGATAGAACCCGGCCCACAATGCCAATCAAGAGAGGGGGTGATGACGCCAACACGACGTCGTACTCGCCCCTGATCGAGAGTCCAGTTATCACAGATGACAACATGAAAGATGAGTAATTCGACAGTCGTCCTATCCCGCTGCGGTGAGAAGTGGCATAGACCCATGTGCGGATTATGTCCACGTCGTCTTTCCTTTCCTTCATTCGAAATCGGCCCCGATATCCACGCGGAATAAAGCCCGTCGGATAGTTCGGAAACCCTGTTATTACCGTTACCTTGTGACCAAAACTCACAAGCCAGCGGGATAGACCGTGAACTCTCGCCGCGGCACCACCCATTTCAGGAGGATAATAGTGTGTGACAACGAGGATTTTCAATCTGTTATTGGTTTCTTGATTCACCTGAAAAGAGAAAGGCGTGCCTCAATAGGGATGCAATTCCAACGTGCATAGAGCTCGGACACCAGTATGGGCAGAGTCAAAACATATCATCGTTCCCTTCCTATCCCACCGTGGATGCAAATCGCACCTCAATTCGCGTCTGTAGCGGAAAGGTGAATGAATCCTGGCCAGATCGATTCGGCGGTTATTCTCGATATCGCAGAGGATGAGAAATTGAATCCTCGACCTGTTGGGATAAGTATCGGTGACGAATCTCGTCCTGTCGTGTGAATATTGAGGATGACCGTCCGAGGTGAATAAATCTTCCCCGAAGATCGAAAACTCTCCCGTCCTGTCTTCAAAGAGATAGTAATGATCTCCCAACTTCTCCGTCGAGGCGTAGGCAAGAACGGTATCTTCGTCGCGCCAGGTCGTATGAGTCACCGTCCCTGAAGTTGGGAAAACGAAAAGATCATTCCCATTAAGGTCACACGAAATCATCCGCGTCCAGGTTAGACCCTTTCCAGTCAGCCACCGGTGGAAGAAAATGAACCGCTCACCGGAAGGAGAAAACAGACAGTGAGTGAAATAGTGGTAGGAATCTTCCATAGATGATTCAGGTTCAACAGACGCAATTTCCTTCAGCGAGAAGACTTTGTCGATGTCTCCCGATTTCGTATTCATCAGGAATAAACCGTCCGATTCCGGTACGGACAGTTCTTCTTCCGGGTCTTCTCCGTTCGCATAGCCGTACTCGGGAGCGCACCTCCTCAACCTGGCAAAACTGTGACTCAGAGCATACCCGCCGTCAGGATTTATGGCACATATCGGTCGAGGCAAGGACCTGACAGTCTCTCCGTCACTATCGACAATCTTAGACACATGTTGAACACCATCCAGGTCGTTATGAATAATCAGTTGGGATTGTCCCACCCATTGGAGCATTGATCCCGTCTGCCAGTTCCACGTTCCTGTCGTACTCACGGGGACGAACCTGGAAAGATCCCGACCCTGAAAATAGCCAATTTCCACCTCGTCGTGCGGTCCGGGCCTCTTAAGAGAATCGTGATACTTATGCGCAAGTAGCATACGATTGTCCGGCGACCAGGGGCATTTATCGTGAAATCCAAAGAAATACCCTTCGCGAACACGGATGGAAAACGCCGAATGAAGGTCATCCACCGGAATTATGGAGAACGCCCGCTGGTATACACGAACAATAAGCCTCTTCAAAGCGGGACGATTCTTGATGCGATCGTAGACGAATCGCTCGAACCGCTTCACTACAGGAATTCCCTCAATTGGGAGTCTCGATATATAAGAACTCGGGATCCGCCCTTAACACTTCTCGTTGAGAAATAGTAAAAATCCCCCTGATAGTCTTCTGCATAATAGGGAATCTTGACCACGGGATACTGAAAGTACCTAACCGGGAGAAAATCCTTTTTGAAGGACAGCAACTGCTTCCAGTCCCCTGTCTCTTTCGCTCCCCATAACTCGGCAAATTTGTGTTTGTTGATACGGCTCGGTTCATAGGCAGTGCTCAAAAAGATCCAGTTTTTCACTTTTGAACAATAAAGCGCACTTCCGTTCAATTCTTCCAGAGGCTCCAATCGTTCCCTTTCGAACGAGTAGTATTGAACATAATTCCTCTGACTCGGTGTGTCCGTCGGAATAATCAGGCCAGTTGGAGTCGGTATGATCGAAACGGCCCGGTATTCCTGTTTTCCCGTAAGAAAGGGAAGGACCTCTGAAAAATCTTCCGTTTTCCAAATTCCCGCCTCGTTGTTCCTATCCCCCGTCAAAACCCAGAAAAGATCTCTAAAAGGATCGAATACGATATTGTGGACATGACGTATTGCGCCGGCTTTGAAGCAGTATACCCTGTTCCAGGATTCTCCAAGATCCGTTGAAAGGTAAACGTTGACTCCCCTCGGGGTCTTGGGTCTGGCATAGTCTCCCCAGATGATCCATTCCCTCGATTGAGTGTAGCAGACGTTCAAGGGGTACCGGGCATTCTGGATGCGGTACTCATGGGTTATTCTATCATTTGCTA